>JAQGNA010000721.1 GCA_028292075.1 Rhodoferax sp.
AGGACAGCGGCATGGTGCTCGCCGACGCCCCCGTGGACGTACTCACTTCCATCCACCACAGGACCGGCCACCTTTCCGCGCTGGGCATGTTCGCCCGGCTGCTCGCTGACTGCTATTCGCCCGGGGAGACCGCAGGCGTGCTGCAGGTTTGGAACAGGACCTGCAGCTGATGGACACTCGCCGCAAAACCATGCCCGGCGCCGCCCTGCGCACCAGGTGGGAGGAAGCCACCCTGCAGGCACGGCTGATGGTGATCGTCGCCGGCGTGCTGTTCGCCGCCACCCTCGCCTTCGGCGGCGTGCTGGGTCCGGTCGCCATCCGCTGGCTGCAGGCCGACTGGTCCAGGCCCTTGTTCATGTGGGCGCCAGCGCCACGCATCCCCAAGGTGGCGATGCTGGCGGCGTATGGGGCCGTGCTGGGCGCCGGTCTCCTTGGGATCGCCTTGTGTATCGCCATCGCCCGGGCGCAGCCCGCCACGCTCGAACGGCTTCGCGCCACCCGCGGCCGGCTGTTGGCCGCCTTCCGCTGGCAACCCCGGACGGGCGCGTTGCTGCTCGTGCTGTGCGCGCTGCCACTGCTCTGGGCCACCGTGGTGCGGCCCTTTCGGGTTCCCAACGAGTTCCTTTCGCTGCCGGCGCAGACCATAGGCGCCGACGGGGTGGTGCGGCAGAACCTGGAGTTCATCCGGAGCCATTCGATGGAAGGCTTGTCGCTGCCGCGCTCTGACGGCAAGCAGCAGCCGCCCCTGCGCATCGGCTTGCGATCCGAGGCGGCAGTGGCGAGCAGCCGGGCGCTGGTCGATGAATTGCCGGAGAACTTCTGGCTGGACGTTCCGGCAGGGCAGCTGGAGGTCCACCGGATCGACGACCTCTCGCAGTACCAGGCCCTGCTGGCGATCTGTGCCCAAGCGGACCTGCCGCGGCTGCAGAAGAAGTTCACTGACGACATGCGCGAGCTGCTGGCCTTCTCCATGCGCCAGTACAGCGCCGAGGAGAAGGATTTCCTGCGCCGCAACCGCGACGAACTGGAAAGGGCGCTGGTCCTCGGCCGCTTTTTCTACCATCACAACTTCATCTTCCAGGCGGCGGTAACGCAGGCGGTGGATCCCTCCAGCACGGTGGGTTCGCAGTACGGCAAGGGACTGACCCAGGCTTTCGCGGCGGTCCTGCGGGCCACCCCCGAGCACCTGCGTTTCAACGCGTATCTGTTGATGCTGTACGCGTCCTATCCTCTCTACCTGCTGCTCGCCGTGCTGGTGGGCCGGGCGTGCGGCCTCACGCGCTGGCCGCTGACGTTCGTGGCCGCGGCCACCCTTTTCAGCTACGTCATGAGCGACGTCGAGACCGTGCGTCTCGGGGTGGGGCTGGCACCGTGGCGCCACATCCTCGACCTCGCCGTGCTATACGGCGTTTACCGCTTCGCCCGCACGTCGGGCTGGGTGAACTTTGCCTTGCTGGCGGCGCTGACCTGCGCCGGCGTGTACTGGTCACGCGAGATGGGCGCCTTCCTCGGCTTGTCGGTGGTCGGCGCGCTGATCGCCTACGCCGCGCTGAAGCGCAGTGCGGTTGACGGCGCCCGCGCCGCCTTGCTGCTGGTGCTGGTAGGCGCAGCCTTCGAGCTGTCGAACCCGAACGCGCAGACGCTCACGTCGGCCGTGCTGATGGGGGTCAACACGCCGGGGCTGCCTTTCGGGTCGGCCTTCGTCTGGCTCACCGCCGCTGTCGCCTGCGGCATGTTCGCCGGCTGGCTGTGGCTCTCGGGCCGCCTCCATCAAGCTGCCGCGCAACCCGTCCTGCTGCCCGAATGGACCGTCCTCGGTGCTTCCATCCTGTATGCCATCGCTTCGGGCATCTACCTGATGTACTACCCGCGCCCCCACCATCTCGCGCCCTATTTCCCCGCGATGGCGTTGGGCGCCGCGCTGGGGGCGAAGCTGCTGCAGCAGGCACTGCACGGCCGGGAACGGCTGCGACTGCAGCGCGCCTGCACAGTGGTCGTGGTCGCCCTGCTGGCTGGCACTGCGCTGCTCTCCGTCGTGCGAACGGCGGAAGTGCTGAAGGAGGAAAGGATCTTCCGCACACACGTGAATCACCCCTGGAGCTTCCCCGCGGGCCAGCTCACCAGCACGGGCGATCCGGCCTTGCTGCAGCAGGCGGTGGCGACGATCCGGGCGCGCGAGAAGGGCGCGAGGGTCGACATCCTTTCGCCCTGGGAAGTGGCGCTGCTGCCACTCGCCGGCAAGGGCAAGAACGGCCCGTTCGTGCTGTCCTTCGACAGCCTTGTGACCGAAGCGGAGGTGCTGCGCCTGCGCGACCACCTGCTGCACGGCGGCAGCGGTGTGCTGTTCGTCGACACGCGCATCATGGAGGGTGCGTACGAGAGTCCGATCTACCCCCAGGCCTACATGGACGATCGAGTTTACGCGGCAATGCTGCGAATCCGCGCCCACGCCATGCTCCGCCAAGTCTTCGCGCGGGTGGCCCCGTGCTATCGGCTGGAGGAGAAGGGGCCCCTGATCAGTACCTACGTGCGGGTGTCGAGCAGCTGCGGCGTCTGATGATCCGCAGCTATCCGGCGCTGATCGTCGCGGCGCAGCGTGGCTGGCAGGTGGCTGCGGGCTTGGTCACCTCGCTACTCATCCTGCATTTCCTGTCACCCGTGCAGCAAGGTTGGTACTACAGCTTCGTCAGCCTCGCCGCGTTTTTCACCCTGTTCGACATGGGTCTGTCGCTGATGGTCATCCAGCGCAGCGCTGCCCTCTTCACCAAGCTGCAGGGCACGGGCGGTGGCGGGGTGACAGGCGACAACGCCGAGTCCTTCGGCCAGCTGGCCTGGTTCGCCCACAGCTGGTATCGCCGCGCCGCCGGGGCCTACCTGCTGCTGTTGCTGCCGCTCGGCCTGTGGTTTTTCGCCGGGGTCCAGCCGGTGGGGGCGCCCGGCGACGCCGTGACAGGCCAGTGGCCGTGGCTGTGGGCAGCCCTGCTGGCGGCTACCGCCATCAACCTCTGGTTGCTGCCCTACCTGTCTCTGGTCGAAGGTGCCGGCGAAGTCGGAGTCATCTACACGCTGCGGCTCGGGCAAGGCGTGCTCGGTGCCGCGTCCTGCTGGTTGCTGCTGGCGGCGGGCGCCGGGGTCTGGGCGTGCGTCAGCGTGCCTGCGGCGGCCGCGGCGGTAGGGCTCGGTTGGCTCGTCTTGCGCCGGCCGGCGCTGCTGGCGCTCGCCTCGCGGCCGACCGCCAAGCCGCTGCCCTGGCGCACCGAGCTGTGGCCGCAGCAGTGGCGGCTCGCCGTCGGCTGGGGCAGCGGCTACCTGCTGACGCAGATCTACACACCTCTGCTGCTGCGGCTGGAGGGACCGAACGAGGCGGGCCAGATGGGCATCTCGCTGACGCTCGCCAATGCTCTTGCGCTGGTTTCGCAATCATGGCTGACACACCGCTATCCGGAAATGGCCGCGTGCGCCGCGCGCGGTGAGTGGGCCACCATGATGCGGGTGTTCGGCGCGGCCGCCCGCGTCTATGCCGCTGTGTACCTGGCGGGCTCGGCCCTGTTCTTCACCGTCCTGCTCGCCGCCGCCGACACCCCCTATGCCCAGCGCGTGCTGCCGTGGCAGGTGCTCTTGACGCTGTTCGCCGCGATCTTCCTGAACCAGTTGGCGACGGGCTTCGCCTTGGCCCTGCGCGCAGCGCGGCTCGAGCCCTTCGTTTGGATCAACGCGGCGGCTGCTGTGCTGTCGCTGGTGATCGGGGTGGCGATGCTGCAGCACACGGGCATGCAGGGGCTGGTGGTCACAATGCTGGGCGTGCAGGCGCTGTTTGTGCTGCCCGCGACGCTCGTGGTCTGGAATCGACGAAAAACTGCATGGACCTGACGCCCCGCCCACTCCTGACGATCGCGATTCCCACGTTTCGTCGAGCCCGGTACCTCGAAATGCACCTGCGACAACTCGCCAGGGAACTCGCGTTGGTGCCGCTCGGCAGCGTGGAGGTCATCGTCTCGGACAACTGTAGCGACGACACCACACCGGAGGTGGTGCGGCAGGCGCTGGCCGGCGGTATGCCTCTGCGTTCACTGCGAAACGCCGAGAACATCGGCTCGGACCGCAACACCGCGCAGTGTTTCGACGAAGCCGCGGGCGAGTACGTGCTGATCATGAGCGATGACGACCTGCTCGTGGACGGCATTCTCCCGCTGCTCTTGGAGAGACTAAGCGCTCGGGACGCCGGCGTCCTCCTGCTGCGATCGTTCGGCTACGACCACGATTTCAGGGCGGAGGCGCCCTCGGTGACCGGCACCTGGAAGGAATACCGGGACCCGGCCGATTTCCTCCAGCGTGCCGGTGCCTTGATCACGCTCATCTCGGCATGCGTGATCCACAAGGCAGCGCTCGAACCGATGGCGGCCAGCGAATTTGCGGGTGGCCACCTGGTGCAGCTCCACCTCGTCCTTCGTGCATTACTGCAGGCCCCGGTCAATGCCAGTTACGAGGGCTATGCTGTTGCTTGTAAACGCAACAATTCCGGCGGATACGAGTTTTCGCAGGTATTCGTCCAGGAGCTTGGCACAATCGTGGATAGCTACCGCAGCGCCGGCCTCAGCGACCAGGCAGTGAGAAACCTCGAATCCCGGTTGCTCGCCGGTTATTACCCGTACAACGTATGGCGCCAGTTCCGCCTTTCGCCCCAGCAATTGAAAATCTCGCGTCAGCACTTCGAACAACGCTATTCCGGCCGTTGGCAGTACCACTTGCTGGTTCAACCGGTCTTCATGCTCCCCCGCCCACTGGCGTGGTTGTGGGGCGCGGCGGCGACGGCCGTGGGGCGCGCCGCCAGCGGCGACCTGCAGCGCGGCCTGGCCTTCGTGCTCTCGCGGCTGCGCCGCTTGACGCGACTCTCCGGACCTGACGGGCGCACCGAATGAAGAAGGACTGGACGGTCTCGGTGGTCAGCCACGGCCATCGGGACTTCGTGGAAGACCTGCTGCAGCAGATGGCGCAGCGCTGCCGTGCCTCGGTCTCGAAGGTGATCATCACCTGGGATCGCACCGATGAACCGCGTGCGGCGGCCCGGCTGCTGGCTGACATGCCCTTCCCCACCGAAACCGTCGTCAACGCCCAGTCGCAGGGTTTCGCCGAGAACCACAACGCCGCGTTCTCACGCTGCGACAGCCGTTACTTCGCCGTGGTCAACCCCGACGTCGCGCTGGTCGAGGACCCCTTCCCGGCGCTCGCCGCCGCACTGGAACGCCCGGGTTGCGGCCTGACCTATCCCCGCCAGGTCGACGAGGCCGGCCGGTTCCAGGACTACGAGCGGCCGCTGCCCGGCCCGCTGGAATTGTTTCGTCGCCGCCTCACCGGTCACGAGGATCCACCGCGGCGTGACTGGGTCAGCGGCGCCTTCATGGCGCTGCGGCCCGAGGCGTTCAAGGCCATCGGCGGCTTCGACGAGCGCTTTCGCCTGTACTGCGAAGACGTCGACCTGTGCCTGCGGCTGCAGCTGGCGGGCTGGAAGCTGGAGCAGGCCGACTGCCAGGTGCTGCACTACGGGCAGCGCGCCAGCCACCGCTCCCTGCAGCACACCAGCTGGCACCTCCAGAGCCTGTTCCGGCTCTGGTTCTCGGACTCCTACCGCAACTACCAGCGGCAATTCCTCTAGCGCTAGCGGCTGTCTGGCGGCAATGCCGGGGCGATCGGTACGCCAGCGGCACCAGCGCGGGCATAGACGATGACCTCGAGCTTGTCGAGGTCCTTCACCCGCCCCACCTCGCGGATGCTGCCGTTGGCGACCAGCGCGTCGATCGCCGCGATGATGTCGCGCTGGCCCATGCGGCCGCCGGCACGGAACAGCCGCTCGTGGGTCGAGAACACCAGTTCGGGCAGCTGCGCGATCACCAGCACGGCGGGCGGAGCGGCGCTCATGTCGCGGGCGACGGTGCTCGCCTGCCGGTCACTCATGAAATCGAACCAGCTGACGACGGCGCCGTGGAATGGCGGCCGCTGCGTCAGCAGGTGAAACACGGGCATGTGGGGAAAAACGTAGATTGGATCGCCTGGTCTCGAGTGCTCCCGCACCAGGCCCGTGATGGTGGCCAGTCCCTGGGCCTTTGCAGGCGGCACGCACAGTCCGTGCAACACACCCTCGACCGACGCGCATTGCACCTTGCGCACATCCGGGCTTTCGATGGACCACCAGTAGTAAGGGTCGCGGAACTTGTGCTCCACAAGGTAGGCAGCGAAAGAGAGCAGCAGCGCCGCCGGCACCAGGGCCGGCAGCACGGTCGGGCCGGCCACGGCGAACCAGGCGCCGGCCAGCACTGCGACACCGAGGAAAGCGCTGATCTCGGACAGCCCCGCCGAGGTGCCATTGCCCCAGGTCAGCCCGAGCCCCAGCCACAGCACCAGCACGGCGGCCGCGGTGAGGCGCCGCGGCCGCACCAGGAAGACCAGCAGGGCCAGCGCGCCGCCGAAGGAATAGAGGAGGACAGACCACAGGATGGCGCGGTTCAGCACCGCCATGCCCATGAACTCGGGCTCGCCGCAGCGCCCGCAGCCGCGGAAATAGAGCACCAGCACCAGTGCGGTCAGCAGCAGTGCACCGCCGGCTCCGACGATCGCCAGACCGCGGTCGCTGCGGGATGCCGGGCGCCACCGCCGCCAAAGGAGGCAGACCCCGAGCAGCCCCGCGCTAGCCGCCGCCCAGTACGCCAGCAGCTTGAGCAGCAGCAAGGCATGGTGGCTGAATGACGCCCATTCCGTGTAGACACCGTGGAACCAGTTGCCCAGGGCCGCGGCCAAGCCGCCCTTGGCCCCGGCGGCATCGACCAGCACGTTTTGCACGAAAGGTTGCAGCGCATCGAAGAGTGCCAGCGCCGCCAGGGTGGCACACAAGGGGATCGCGCCGCCCAGGGACAGCCAGCCGAGCGGCGCGTAAGCGCGCAGACCATGGATGCGGACAGTGATCACCAGCATCGCCACACCGATCACCGCGATCACCATTCCCGCATTGGAATGCTTGGTCAGCAGGGCGCAGGCGAAGCTCACGCCGGCCAGCAGCAGGTAGCGGCGAGCGGATGGCTCCGCCGCCGGTGCGCCGGCGAACTGCAGTCGCGTCCACTGCAGCAGCAGCGCGGTTCCCGCCAGCATGAAGACTGTCACCAGCTGCGTGAAGTCGTAGCCGATGAAGGCATTGCCGGATTGGTAATACAGCAGGCCGACGGCCGCCGCGATGCCGGCGGCCCACACGGGGAAGAGATTGCGCAGCACCTGGAACAGCGCCAGCCCGAGCAGGCCCGTCAACAGCACTCCCAGCACGTGCAGGGGAAGCAATGCGGTGCCGAAGACCCACTGGAAGGCGGCCATCAGCATCGGGTACAGCGGCGGCAGCAGCAGCGGGAAATCGCGGTACGGCACCGCCCCCTGCCCGATCAACCAGCCATAGGTGGAGAACCAGCCTTCGGTGATCGGATAGAAGGCATTCGTATAGAGCGCCTGGTACAAGAGAACGGGTGCGATGCAGACGAGCGCCGCCACCATTGGCCGTGTGGCGAGCCGGGAGAGTGTCATCGGGGAATTATCCATGCGCCCCTCGTGCGCGACGGCGCCAGCCTGGGGGGCAAGGGCGCGGCAGGCGCACTCCTATAATCCTCGCGCACCTGCCCCGAGCGCAAGCCACGGGAACATCCCCTTTGCCACATCGGACTCATGCGAGCAGTCTTCCAATCTCCCGGGTCCGTGCCCAGGCAAGAACTGGCAACCGGCGCAATCGCGGGCAAGAAGCTGCTGCGGAACAAGTACCGGTGAGCCCGGTCGGGCGCCAGCAGAAGATCACGGCGGCGACCACGGTCGTCCTCGCCTTCTTCATCCTGAACCTGGTCTTCTACTACGTGCAGGGCGCCTTCGAAGGCAGGGCCTTTCCGCTCACGATTTTCCTGCCTCCGCCGGCGCAACGCTTCGCCGACTTCTACGCGGTGTGGGGCGAGTGGCGGCGGCTGCACTTCGCCGGCGTCGGCGTCGGCCTCGCCTACTTTCCGGCGACTTTCCTCTTCGTCGAGCCCCTCACCTGGCTGGCATCGCCGCAGCGGGCGCTGGCCCTGTTCGAAACGGCTTTCCTGGCCTGCTTCTTCGCTTATTCGCTCAGGAAACTGAAGACCGGCGAGCGTCGGCAGGACTGGGGCAACGCAGTCGTCCTGACGTTCATGTCGTATCCGGTCCTGCTCACATTGCATGCCGGCAACCTCGAGCCGGTGGTGTTCGCGCTGCTGCTGCTGCATGTGGAGGCGTTCCGCGGCGGCAGGTTCACGTGGAGCGCCGTGTTCCTGGGCCTCGCGGCGGCGATGAAGTTGTACCCGCTGGTGTTCCTGCTGCTGTTTGCGATGCAACGACGCTACCGGGAAGGATTCGTGGTCCTGGCCACAGCGGCCGTGGCGACGCTGGTGCCGCTCCTGATCTTCCCGGGGGGCGTGCTGGACGCGGGCCTGGGCGCCTACCTGCAGAACCTGCACAGGAGCCAGCAGCTGTACCAGGACGTGGTGGTCAACGTCCCGCTCGGGATGCATTTCGGACACAGCCTGCTGAACGGCCTGCGCGCCGTGTTCGCAGACGCCTTGCCCGCGATGAACCTGCTGCGCAAGCCCTACCAGGTCGTGGCGGTGGTCGCCTTGCTGCTGTTGGCCCTTCGCCTGGTGGCGACCCGGCCGCCGCTGTGGAAGACCGTGACGGTGCTTGTGATCGCGATGTGCCTGCTGCCGTTCGCGTCGGCCGACTACAAGCTGCTCCACTTGTTCATCCCGTTCTACCTTTACCTGAACGAGCCGCGGGCCGAAGGCTCCCCGCGGCGAGACTGGGCGTTTCTGTGGCTGTTTGCCCTGCTGCTGGTCCCGAAGACCTTCGGATCCCTGCACGGGATGCCGCTGCTGACACTGAACATGGTGCTCAACCCGCTGCTGATGCTGTTGCTCGCTGCACTGGTGCTGGGGTTGCCGTCACCGCGGCTGTCGCCACGGCTTGCTGCCGCCGTCGCTGCCGCCCGCGCGGCGAGTTCCGCGCTCGCGCTGCGCGGCAAGCGCACCGCGACCGCCGTGGTGGGTGTCGTGCTGGTGCTGGGCTTGTGCCTTCTGTTGGACGGACTGCGTGACGGGCCGCTGACAAGCAGTGTCTGGCGCGTCGCCGCCATGAACACCGGCGCGCCTGGGCCGGAAGGCAGGCCGGTGGTCGCCGGCGAGCTGCCGTCCTGGAAGGATGTGTCCTCCCTGGACATGGAGTTCGAGGCCCGCGCCAACACGGACGCGTATCCGAATTTCTTCCAGACCTCCGACACGATCCGATCGCTGCGGATGGAGCTCGTCCAGCCCCGCAAGCTGTATCTGGCCCTGGGCGACTCGCACTACCTGCTGGTGGCGGAGAACTTCTCTTTCGACCAGTGGCACCGTTACCGCGTGCGGATGGTCAAGGAGAAGAGCGTCGAGGTATGGATCGACGGGGCGCTGGTGCGGACGTGGACCGGCGCCCCTGCGGCGCCGGATCTGGCCTTGGACAATCTCGTTGTCGGCACCGGCTTCGCCGGCCAGCGAGGGTTCGCCGGAAACATCCGGGACTTCCGCGTCACGCTCGAACACGTCAAACGGCCCAACTGGGTTCACTGGGTCGTCGACACCATGGCTATGCTGGCCGTCGCAGGGCTGCTTGCGTTTTCGCTGCGTGTGCTGCGCCGATCTGGCGCGGCGACGACCGAGGCGAGTCCGACGACCGGCAGCTCGATTCTCGCGTGGGCGGGCGGCGCGCTGGCATGCGGTGCCGCCGGATGGTTTGTGTATGTGCGTGGCTGGCCCCCCGGCAAATGGGCACTGCTGCTTTGCTTTGCGCCGCTGTTCGCGCTGCCGCTGCTGCCTTGGCGTGTTCGCTGGATTGGGGGCTTGCTCAAGGTGGCCTTTGCGGCGGGAGTGATGGCGCTCGCATTCACCCAGCACGCCCGCGCACCCGCCAGCTTCTGGTGGACCGCCGCCGCGGCCGTGGCAGCGGGGGTGTCGGCCCACGCGCTCACTGCGCGCCACACCTCCTTGCGGCCGCAGGCGGTTGGCGTCGCGCTGATGTTTGCAGCGTGCTGGATCTCGGTCTCCTCTGCCCCCGCGTTCCAGACCCTCACCTTGGCCTTGAGGCGCTATCCGGCGACGGCGGCCGCCTTGCTCGCGGGCCTGGTCGTACCGTTCGCGATGGCATGGCTGCTTCCTCGGCCAGGTTTGGCACGGTCCTGGTCAGCACGCGGAAGATGGGGCTGGGGCTGGCCCTATCTTCTCTTCGCCGCCCTGGCGCTGCGTAATGACATGCTCAAGGTCGCAGGCGCGGAAATGCACTGGGAATATTTCGCCGGCCCCATCCGCGCCGTCCGCGATGGCGGCTGGCTGCTGTGGGACGTCCCTTCGCAATACGGGTTCCTGAACGTCTTGCTGGCTTCCTTGCTTCCCACGGCCAGTGAATGGCAGGCGCTTTACCTGTTCCAGGCGGCTGTGCTGTTCTCCAGCGCAGCCTTGTGCTTCTCGATCCTGCGCATCGCGCTGCCGGGCCAGCACACGGCGGCGGCCCTGCTCACAGCCGCGGCGTTCTTCTTCGCCGACCCGGCCCTGATCGGGCCAGCTCCCTACCCGTCGTCGAGTGGCATGCGCTTCCTGTGGGTCTACGTGCTGCTGTACTTCGTAGCCGATTGCTTCCTGCGCCGTGGCGACGACGCGGCCACGTTCATCCGCCGCGCGGCGTTGCCGTGGGTGCTCGCGGTGCTCTGGTCCGGCGAGAGCGCGGTGTACAGCACCACTATCTACGTCACGGCGCCGCTCGCCTTGCTTTGGGCGCGGGTGGTGCGCACCGGCCCGCAAGCGGGGCTCGGCGATGTGCTGCGCGCCACGCGCCGCAGCTTGCTGCTCCTGGCATTGTGCGGGGCGGGTATAGCGGTGTACTACCTGGTCCGGATCCGCCACCTTCCGGACCTGCGAATGCATTTCCTGTACTCGACGGCGTACGCCAAGGGCTTCGGCGAGCTGCCGGTACCCTGGCACGGCCCGATGTGGATCGCCGGTCTCGCAGTAGCGCTCGGCGCCGCGATCGCGGCGTCATCCTGGCGCCGAAAGGACGTCCCCACGACGCTTGCCGCCCTCTGCCTGATGGCGGCAACAGTGGCGCTCTTCACCTACTACGCCGGCCGCGCGGTCCCGAACAACCTCACTGCGCTGACGCCGCTGGTCCTGGTGCTGCTGCTGCTGCTCTATCGGCTGGCCGTCGCCACGGGCGAGTCCCCGTGGCCCGCGGCTGCGCTGGCGGCCGGCTTCGTCTTGCAGACCGCATCAGGTTTCGTTGCGGCGCAATTCGCGCCGGGCGTCGAGTTGCCCCGTTGGCAATGGGCCGGTGTCGATCAACAGCTTCGCGCCACCGAACCCGAGCTGCAAAAGCTGCTGTCGCAGGCAGGTATCACTGCCACATCGCCTCTCGTGTATTACGGCTTTGCAGTCGCCATGCCGCGTGGACCCGATGGCGCCTATCCGCGCAGCTGGCTGCCGGTGCCGGTGCAACTGCTCGAGGATCCGATCGCCCCGAAGGTGCAGGAACGAATCCTCGCCCGCTTCACGAAGCGCCGGCCGCAGGGCGGCTTCATCGTTCAGAAGAAGGGCGAGTTCGACGATCGCCTGCAGCACTGGCGGGAACTGCTCGCCCGCACGCACCGCGAAGCCGCCGTCGTCGAAAGCGCGCGCTACCGGGTGATCCGCTTCGAACCGCTGGTGCCCGCCACCGGCGCCGTACCCTAGCTGCTGGCAGGCGGCAGTTCGGCTTCGGCAAGCGTGACTGCCGCCGCGTCCTTCGCCGACAGCAAAGGCGGCCCGCCCCGCTGCGGCCAGCCTATCGCCAACCCCGGATCGTCCCACACGATGCCGCGCTCATGCTCCGGCGCATGGAAATCCGTGGCCTTGTACAGCACGTCGGCACTCTCGCTCAGCACCAGGAAGCCGTGGGCAAAGCCAGCGGGGATCCACAGCTGGCGC
>JAQGNA010000726.1 GCA_028292075.1 Rhodoferax sp.
TCATGGCGGCCTCGTGGCGGATGCGCGACCAGGTGTTGTCGGCGTCCGGTTCGCTGGCATAGGGCAGGTCGGTCTTCGACTTGTCGCCGACGTAGAACAGGTAGCCGAGCATCTCGACCGCGTCGCGTTGCTGGCCTTCGCCGAGCAGGGCGGCAACGGGCACGTCGAGGTGCTGGCCCAGCAGGTCGAGCAGCGCCGATTCGACGGCGGTGACGGCATGGATGGTGGTGCGCAGGTCGAAGGTCTGAAGTCCACGGCCGCCGGAGTCGCGGTCGGCGAACTTCTGGTGCATCTCCTGAAGCACGCGTTGGTGCGAGCCGATGGGTTGGCCCACCACCAGCGCTCGCGCGTCTTCGAGCGTCTGGCGGATCTTCTCCCCACCGGGCACCTCGCCCACGCCAGTGCGGCCGGCGTTGTCCGTCAGGATCAACAGATTGCGCGTAAAGAACGGGCCGTGGGCACCGCTGAGGTTGAGCAGCATGCTGTCCCGGCCGGCGACCGGAATGACGCGCAGGTCGGTGACAAGGGGGGTGGAGGTGGGTTTTGCGATGTTTGACATGTGGCGGGCGCTGAGGCGGTTGAAAGCGGTACAGGCTGGTGAGACCTTGTGAATCTCCCGGCATGACCTGGCATCACCCGGATCGCCGGGTCGCCGGATCTCCGGGACAACAGGTGCCAGGGAGTTTTGCAACGAAGCAAGAATGGCGCCCGCCGTGGCAGCGGCGCATCCAACACCCTGATGGCGATAGTGTGCGGTAGCGCTACCATTTTGGCAACCTAAAGTTTATTGAATAAGGGTTAACCCTGGGGTTCCGTTCGACCCGGCCTGCTCCAACGGGTGACCAACGCCGTCGACCTATCCGCGTCGGGTCCGGCACCACGAAAGACATGGTCTCCGGTGATCGCCCATGCGTTCGCCTTGACTGGCGCGCCGGTCGTCATGCCACCGCACACGCCTAGGGTTTCTACTTAAAGCAAAACAAAAAACGCACGCTATCCTTCGTTTGCGTTTCATGCTTTGAACGCCGTTTCACTGATGAATCATTGACCGCTTCGAGACTTTTCCTGATCGCCCGCAACCAGTCGACCCCGTCATGAACCAAAAACTTGTCCCTCAACTGCTGGCCGGCCGCCGCATCCTTGTCACCGGTGCGGCCCGGGGGCTCGGCTATGGCTTCGCCACGGCATTCTGCGAGGCAGGCGCCAAAGTGGCCATTGCCGACATCCAGGCCGATCTGCTGCGTGACGCCGCCCGGCAGTTGCTGCTGGCCGGGCACGAGGTGACCCCCATCGAGGCCGACCTTTCCGATCCCGCGTCCATCGAGCGCTGCGCCCGCACCGCAGTGGTGGCGTTGGGCGGCCTGGACGGCCTGGTCAACAACGCCGCCGTCACCGATTCCGGCGGCCGCGGCTCCGACGACATCGATGTCGACACCTGGGACCGCGTGATGGCCGTCAATGTGCGCGGCACCTGGCTCATGACCCGCGCCTGCCGCCCGGCCCTGCGCGCCAGCGGCCGCGGCGCGGTGGTCAACCTGGCCTCAGACACCGCCTTGTGGGGCGCGCCCAACCTGCTCGCCTACGTGGCCAGCAAGGGCGCCGTGATCTCCATGACCCATTCGCTGGCCCGTGAACTCGGTGGCGACAACATCACCGTGAACGCCATCGCGCCCGGCCTGGTGCTGGTGGAAGCCACGCAGTACGTGCCCGAGGCGCGCCACCGCCACTACATCGACCAACGCGCCATCCAGCGCGAGCAACTGCCATCCGACGTCAGCGGTGCCGTCACTTTTGCGCTGTCCGACATGGCCCGGTTCGTCACCGGGCAACTTCTTGCCGTCAACGGCGGCTTCGTCATGAACTAAACCGGGAACATTTATGAGCAACCTGCCAGAAACCACCTCCGCGCCCAAAAGCTGGGACCAGCCCGAAGGCGTCAGCTTTGACCAATGGCTCGAAAGCCGCATTGCCCGCTTCTCCACGCGCAAGTACGACTTCGACGCGCTGAAGTTCCAGGCCGACTTCGACCCCAAGTACCGCCGCGGCCAGATGCGCTACATCGGCACCGGCGGCACCGGCGTGGTGGCCGACAGCAGCACCATCGCGGCCGAGAACTTCACCTTCTCCACCATGATCATCCCGGCCGGCCATGAAGGCCCGTCGCACCTGCACACCGACGTGGAAGAAGTCTTCTTCATCATCCGCGGCAAGCTCAAGCTGGTGCTCGAGAAAGATGGCCAGCGCTTCGAGACCATCCTGACCGACCGCGACGTGGTGTCGGTGCCGCCCGGCGTCTACCGCGAGGAAATCAACGTCGGCGACGAAGATGCGCTGATGTGCGTGATGCTCGGCAGCAAGAAGCCCGTCACGCCGACCTATCCGCCCGACCATCCGCTGGCCAGCATCAAGCGCGGCTGATCTTCGCCATGCACAGCACCACCGCCTTGCCGCTCGCTCTGCTGGAGCGCGAGTTCCCGCAGACCGTCGTCGCCCTGCCGAACGGCACGCAAGTGGCCGTTCGCCAGCGCGGCGAACCGGGCGCCGGCCCGAGCGTGGTGCTGCTGCACGGCATCAGCTCCGGTGCGGCCTCCTGGCTGCATGTCGCGCTCGCCCTCGGGTCGTGCCACGTCGTGGCCTGGGACGCGCCCGGTTATGGCGAATCGACGCCGCTGGCGTCGCCGACACCCACCGCACAGGATTACGCCGCCCGGTTGCATCTGCTATTCCAGTCGCTCCGCATCAAGCGCTGCGTCGTGGTGGGGCACTCGCTCGGCGCGTTGATGGGTGCGGCCTACGCCCGCGGCCCGGGCGCCGACAGCGTGGCGCGGCTGGTGTTGATCAGCCCGGCCGGCGGCTACGGCGCGGCCGAACTGGCCGAGACCCGTGCCAAGGTGCGGGCGCAGCGCCTGGAGGCGTTGCAGACCCTGGGCGTGCCCGGCATCGCCCAGCGCATCGACCAGCGCCTGTTGTCACCCGCTGCCGACAACGCGGCACGTGAATGGATTCGCAGGAACGCCGCACGGCTGCAACCGGCCGGCTACCTGCAGGCCGTGGAACTGCTTTGCCAGTCCGACCTCGGTGCCGGTGCGCCCCTGGCCATGCCGGTGGAAGTGCATTGCGGCGACGCCGACGTGGTGACCACGCCGGATGCGAGCGCCGCCTGGGCATGGAAGCTGTCGGCGCCGTTCCATCTCATCGCCGACGCCGGGCATGCCAGCCCGACCGAACAACCCGCCGCCGTCGCCCGCCTCATCGCCCGCGCCGTGCCGTACTGAAACCACCAGAAAGCTGACCATGCCCACCACGCCGAATGCCCCCATGGACGAAGCACCCGACAAATACATCGTGCCCGCGCTCGAACGCGGTCTGCGCCTGCTGGGCGAATTCGGCAACGGCAGCCGCACGCTGGGCGCGCCGGAGCTGGCCCGCCGGCTCGACCTGCCGCGCTCCACGGTTTTTCGCATGCTTACCACGCTGGAGAGCATGGGCTTCATCGAGCGCACCGACAACGGCAACGACTACCGTCTCGGGCTCGCCGTGCTGAGGCTTGGCTTCGAATATCTTTCGTCGCTCGAACTGACCGAGCTGGGCCAGCCGCTGATCACGCGGCTGTGCGATGCGATCCGGCACCCCTGCAACCTGGTGGTCCGCGACCATCGGCACATCGTCTATGTGGCCAAGGTGACTCCGCCTACCCCCCTGAGCAGTTCGGTCCGCGTGGGCACGCGCCTGCCGGCACACGCTACGGTGCTGGGCCGCATCCTGCTGGAAGACCTGAGCCTGACGGAGTTGCGAAACCTCTATCCAGAAGAACATCTGGAAGTCTTTTCGGCATGCACGCCGACCACGACGCTCGATCTCTTCAACCTGGTGCAGGCTGACCGAGAGCGCGGCTATGTGCTGGGCGAGGGCTTCTTCGAGGCCAGCATCTCCACCGTGGCGGCGCCGGTGCGCGACCACACCTGCCGCATCGTTGCCGCGCTCGGCATCACCGTGCCTTCCTCGCACATCGAGACCAGCCAGCTCGAGGAACTGGTGCAACGCGTGCGCGCCTCGGCCGACGAACTGTCGTCGTTGCTGAACTACAAGCCGGCCAATGGCCGCGGCAACACCGTGGTCGCGATGCGGCCCTGAGAGAGAGACATCTACATGCAAGCATTCGATCTGAGCGGCCGTGTGGCGGTCGTCACCGGCGGCTCCTCGGGCATCGGCCTGGCCACGGTGGAGCTGCTGCTGCAAAGCGGCGCGGCCGTGGCCTTCTGTGGCCGCGACGAAGCCCGGCTGGCGGCGGCCGAGGCCACGCTCAAGAAACGGTTTCCTGAGGCGTCGCTCTTCGCCGCCGCCTGTGATGTGCTGTCCGCCGAGTCGGTACAGCGCTTTGCCGCCCAGAGCCAGGAGGCGCTGGGCGCCGCGTCCATCCTGGTCAACAACGCCGGACAAGGCCGCGTGTCAACGTTTGCCGACACGAGCGACAGCGCCTGGACCGAGGAGCTGAACCTGAAGTTCTTCTCCGTCATCTACCCCACGCGCGCCTTCCTGCCACAACTGCAGCAACGGCCGGGCGCCGCCATTGTCTGCGTCAACTCGCTGCTGGCCGCGCAGCCAGAGCCGCACATGGTCGCCACCTCGGCCGCCCGTGCCGGCGTCAAGAACCTGGTGCGTTCCATGGCCACCGAATTCGCGCCCAAGGGCGTGCGGGTCAACGGCATCCTGGTCGGCCTGATCGAGTCCGGCCAGTGGCGCCGCCGCTTCGAGGCCCGCGAAGACAAGTCGCAGGACTGGGCCGCGTGGACCGGCGAACTCGCCGCCCGAAAACGCATCCCGCTCGGCCGGCTCGGCGTGCCGCAAGAAGCGGCGCAAGCCATTTTCTATCTCGCTTCACCGCTGTCCTCGTACACCACGGGCAGCCACATCGACGTCTCCGGAGGCCTTTCCCACCATGCTAGAAAACCAACCAATCACCGTCGGCGCCGCCATCGCCGATTTCCTGGAACACTGCGGTGTCAAGGCGGTCTTCGGGGTCATCTCGATCCACAACATGCCCATCCTCTATGCGCTCCATGCAAGGGGCATCATCCGCTTCGTGATGGCCCGTGGCGAGGCGGGCGCCGGCAACATGGCCGACGCCTTCGCCCGCTCCACCTCCGGCCTGGGCGTCTGCCTCACCAGCACCGGCCCGGCCGCGGGCAACATCGCCTGCAGCCTGGTCGAGGCCTATACCGCCGGCGTGCCGCTGCTGCACCTGACCGGCCAGATCGAAACGCAATACCTGGAC
>JAQGNA010000755.1 GCA_028292075.1 Rhodoferax sp.
CGGGTGCCAACGACAGCATGGAGCGAAAGTTGGCCACGGCCTCCTTGTAGGCGCGCGTGGCGTACTGCGCATTGCCTAACCAGAAAAGCGCAGAAGCGCTGTAGCCGCTCTGCGGATAGCGCTTCACGAATTCGAAGAATCCGCTCTGTGCCGCCGGGAAATCGCCTTTGCGAAACGTGGCCAGCGCGGCGTCGTAATCGCGGGTTTCCGCCGGGTCGGCGGTGAACTCCTGGCCGTCGACCGACACCTTGGTCGGCTCCATCTTTTTCAGCCGGTCTTCAACGCCTTGCGACAGGTCCTTCTGCTTGCGCTGCACTTCGGCAAGGTCACGCGTGAGCTGCTCGTCGATGCCGCGCTGCCGCGCCAGGTCGCCGCGCAAGCTTTCAATCTGCCCCTGCAGGTCGAGCAGGCTTCGCCGCATCTGCTGGTTTTCGCCTTTGACGCTGTTCAGCTCCTCGGCCTGCCTGGCGGCGGTCTGCTGGGCCCCGTCGGCCTGGCGGCGCAGTTCGAGGATGGCGCGGCGCGCCTCGTCGTCCTCGAACAGCGCCGCATGTGCCACAGGGGCAACCATCAGCCAGCAGCTGCCCAGCGCCAGAGCGATCAGGCGCATGCGCACCGGTGCCATCCCTCTGGCCAGGCGGCTCATCGGTAGGTGATCTCGGCGCGGCGGTTCTTCGCCATGGAGGCTTCGTCGCTGCCGGTGGCGGCGGGTTTTTCCTTGCCGAAGCTCACGGCCTCGACCTGGGCGTCGGAAACGCCAAGCAGCGTGAGCGCGCGGCGCACGGACTCGGAGCGCTTCTGACCCAGCGCCAGGTTGTACTCGCGGCCGCCGCGTTCGTCGGTGTGACCTTCGACCACGGCACGGCGCGCGGTGTTGGCCTTCAGGTAGCGCGCATTGGCGTCGATCACCGCCTGGTCGTCAGAGCGGACGGCATAGCTGTCGAAATCGAAGTACACGATGCGGCCGCTGTTCGGGCCGGCGGTGGACTGATTCTGGGCCGACAGATCGACCGACGTGACGGCGCTCTGCGTTGAACCGGCACCGCCTGCGCCACTACCGACACCGGCGGAAGTACCACTCTTGTCAACCACGGGGACGTCGTCCAGCTTGACACCGGATGCACAGCCAGCCAGAACGGCGGTCAGCGAAAGAGCCCATACGAAACGTTTCATTTTCAACCTCCTGATTAATCTCATCATCAACCCACGGCGGATTAAACCGCCTTCCAAATAAACCTTCCTCAGCCCTTGGTAAAGGGACCCCAATCGGGTTCGCGGATGTCGCCGGCCTGGCCCGACAGGCGAGCCTTGATCTTGCCGTCGAGCGTCGTCGTCATCAGCGCCTCGCGGCCGCCCGTCTGCGTCGCGTAAACCAGCAGGCGGCTGTTTGGCGCAAAGCTAGGGCTTTCGTCGGCCGAGGTGTCGGTGATGCTGTTGACGGTGCCGGTGGCCAGTTCCATGACCTGCAGTTTGAATGCACCGCCGATGCGCGAAATGTAGGCGAGCCACCTGCCGTCAGGACTGATTGCCGGCGAAATGTTGTAGGTGCCCGCGAAGGTCACGCGCTCGGCGCTCCCGCCACTGGCCGGCATGCGGTAGATCTGCGGCGAGCCGCCTCGGTCGCTCACGAAGTAGATGTTGCGGCCGTCCGGCGAGAACACCGGCTCGGTGTCGATGCCGTTCGACTGGATCAGGCGCCGGGGCTCACCGCCGCCCGCGTCGATGGTGTAGAGCTGAGAGCCGCCATCCCGGCTGAGCGTCACCGCCAGGGTGCGGCCGTCGGGCGACCATGCCGGCGCGCTGTTGGAGCCGCGGAAGTTGGCGATGAGCCTGCGCTTGCCGCTGGCCACGTCGTGAACATAGATCACCGGCTTGCGGGACTCGAACGACACATAGGCGATCTGCAGCCCGTTGGGCGACCAGGTCGGCGAGATGATCGACTCGGGGCTGGCCAGGGCGGTCTGGCTGTTCTCGCCGTCGGCGTCGGCCACCCACAGGGTGTAGCGGCTGCCGGTCTTGGTGACGTAGACGATGCGGGTGGAAAAAACGCCCCGGTCGCCGGTCAGCTTCTCGTAGATGAAGTCGGCGATGCGGTGCGCCGACAACCGGAGGTCGCCCTGCGTGACGGTGTAGCTCTGGCCACCGAGGTCTTGGCCGCGGACCACGTCCCAAAGCCGGAAGCGCACGTCGAAGCGGCCGTCGGCCAACCGCGTGACGCTGCCGGTGACGAGCGAGTCGGCGGAGCGCTGTCGCCACATGGAGACATCGGGCCGCGAGGTTTCGTCGAGCGCCACGCCGGACGCGTCGACCGCGCGAAACTGGCCACTGCGCTCGAGGTCGGCTTGCACGATCGCGCCGATCTTCTGCGGAGACTGGTCATCGCCCCTGAAGGCGGCCACGGCGATCGGCAACTGTGTCAGGCCCACGCCTGAAACCTCGACCCTGAATTGGGCCAGCGCCGAAGCCGCCGGCCACAGAGGGGCCGAAGCCAGGCCGAGCAGGCTGACCAGCTGGCGCCTGTTGTAGTGAAAAGAAGAACTCATTCGATTTTGTCTAACCTTTGTCCGTTTAGTTCAGTGACGACGACGTCGCTGGCCAGCGCTGCCTGTGACAAGCCCTCGGTTGCCTGCACGATGGGATGGTGCATTCGCTCCATCACGCGCTGGCGGTTGATGTCTTCTTGGTCTCTCGCATTCTCCCGATGCCAGAGGTGAAACACCTCGGTCGCCCAGAAGCCGTTTTTGCGCGCCAGGCCGTGCCGCTGCAGGCGAAGTACCAGGTCCGCATCCTCATGGCCCCAGCCCTGGAAGGTCTCGTCGAACCCGTTGACCGAGGCAAGGTCACGATACCAGATCGCGAAGTTGCAAGACCGGATGCCTTTCCAGCGAAACTGCGTTTCTACACGACCCGGCATCCCCGGCAGAAAGAGAAACTGCGACAGTTTGTTAACTTCACCTCGCAGACGCAACCGCAGCCAGTCGGAGAACCCTAGCGCGGTCAGATCGACTGCGCGGGTCCGCACCTGCTGACTCAGCGCCTCGCCGAGCAGGATTCGGCTGCCGTTGACGAAATGGCCAGCCTGCGCCAGCGCCAGGTGGCCGCGCACGAAATGCGGCGTGGGCACGCAGTCGCCATCCATGAAGACGATGTAGTCGGCCTCGGCCCGCAGTGCGCCCAGGTTGCGAGCGCGGCTGGCGGTGAAGCCCACATCGGGGTGCCACACGTGGCGTACCGGGCAGGCAAACGTCGGCAAGCCGTCTCGCAGCGCCTGGACATGGTCTGGCCGGGAGCCGTCGTCGGCCACCACCACCACGGCATCGGCGGGGCACTGTGGGGCCAGGCCGCGGAGCACCGCGAGCAGCGCCTCGGCGCTGTTGTAGCTCAGCACGACAAAGCCCAGCTTCATGCCTTTCCGTCGCGCTGTGCCAGCCAAAGCTTCAGGTAGCGGTAATAGGTGCCTTCGGCATTCGAGATGGCCAATGCCAGGCCGAGCTGGCCGTCAAGAAAGCCGCGCTTCAGCACATAAGTGCGAACGAAGGCCCAGATGCCATGCCGCACAGCCTTGCCCACCGAGCCACGCTTGCCGCGCTTCAAAAGACTCTGCGCGCTGGCGGTGGAATAGCGGTTGACCTTGTCGAGCACGGTCTCGAAGTCGTCATAGCTCTGATGCAGAAGGTCGGCTTCCAGGCGGCCGATCGCACCTTTGGCTTGCAGCGACTCGTGCACCGCGGCTTCAGAAAACCGTGCCTCGCCGCGCCGAAATAGCCGCAAAACGCGGTCCGGGTACCAGCCCGAGTGGCGCATGTATTGGCCGCAATAGCTGGACCGCCGGTTGACGGTGTAGGCGGCACGGCCCTCACCCGGCGCCGCGGCAATCGCCTGCAGGATTTGCGCCCGAAGGGCCGGCGTGACCTGTTCGTCGGCGTCGATGGAGAACACCCAATCGCCCTGCGCCATGTCGACCGCGCGGTTCTTCTGGATGCCAAATCCCGGCCAGTCGAGCGTCTGCAACACCCTGGCGCCGAGCGACCTGGCGAGTTCGACCGTGCCGTCGGTGCTGCCGTTGTCGACGATCACCACTTCATCGGCGAAGGCGACCGATGCCAGGCAGGCTGGCAGGCGGGCGGCCTCGTTGAAGGTGATCAGTGCAATCGACAGGCGCATTCGGGCAGTCCTCTCAATCGAGGATAATTTCGGGCTAACCTCGGATTATGAAGCCTCGCACCATGCCTTTTTCTTCCCCGCTGCGCGGCCTCCCCAGTGTGGCCGCCGCTTGCGGGCCGGCCGCCGTCACCCCCGTATGACCCGGATCGACTTCCGGGCACTGCGCTGGTTATTGCCGTACTTTGCCGCATCGCGCGGCCTCTGGATCGCCGCCGCATTGGCAACGGTGGTGTCCTCCCTCACCGACCCCATCCTGCCGGCGCTCATGAAGCAGCTGCTCGACCGCGGCTTCGACACCGCCAGCTTCGCGCTCTGGACCGTGCCTGCCGCCGTCATGCTGTTGTTCGCAGTGCGCGGCACAGCCGGCTTTCTGGCCGACCTGGCCCTGGCCCGCATCACGCAGGATGGCCTGCTGGCCATGCGGCGCGACATGTTCTCGCGCCTGCTCGATGCGCGCTTCGGCCTGTTCAAGGACCAGAACGCCACCTCGCTGTCGAACACCGTGGTCTACGAGGTCCAGAACGGCGCGACCATGCTCACCAACGCGCTCATCGCGCTGTTGAAGGACGCGCTTACCGCCATCGCCCTGCTCGGCTACCTGATCTACCTGAATTGGAAGCTCACGCTGATCGTCTTCGTGATCGTGCCTGGCGTGGCGGTGATCATGCGCACGCTGTCGAAGCGGCTGTACCGCCTGGCCAAGAGCACCCAGACCTCCGTCAATGACCTGGCCTACGTGGTCGAAGAAAACGTGCTGGCCGTGCGCGTGGTGCGCTTGCACGGCGCGCAAGACGCGCAGATGGAGCGCTTCACCACCCTGAGCGCCATGCTGCGGCGGCTGTCGCTCAAATCGGCGGCCGCGTCGGCGGCCATCACCCCCCTCACCCACATGCTGGCCGCGGCGGCGCTGTCCATCGTGATCTGTATCGCGCTGTGGCAGAGCCAGGGCAGCGGCGGCCTGACCGTGGGCGGCTTCGCGGCCTTCATCTCGGCACTGCTGATGCTGATCTCGCCGATCAAGAAGCTGTCGGAAGCGGCCAGCCCCATTGCGCGCGGCCTGGCCGCCGTGCAGCGCGGCATCGATCTGATCGAAGGCACGCCGGCCGAATCCCAGGGCACCCATGACCCCGCTGGACGCGCCAGCGGTCTGATCGAGCTGCGCGATGTGAGCGTGGTCTATGCCGAAGACAATGCCCCCGCTCTCGACCACGTTGACCTGACCATCGAGCCGGGCCAGATCGTGGCGCTGGTCGGGCCATCCGGCTCCGGCAAGACCACGCTGGCCAACCTGCTGCCGCGCTTCGTGCTGCCCACCGGCGGCCAGGTGCGGCTTGACGGACACGACATCGGCGAATGGAAGCTGTCGGCCCTGCGCCGCCAGTTCGCGCTGGTCAGCCAGGACGTGGTCATGTTCAACGACACCCTGGCGCGCAACATCGCCATGGGCCGACCGCTCGATGCCCGACGCCTGGCAGACTGCGTGGCGGCCGCCAACCTGCAGGACCTGGTGGCCGGCCTGCCGCAGGGCCTGGACACCGTCACCGGCCACAACGCCACCGCGCTCTCCGGCGGCCAGCGGCAACGCCTGGCCATTGCCCGCGCGCTGTACAAGGATGCGCCGGTGCTGATCCTCGACGAAGCAACTTCGGCGCTCGACACCGCCTCTGAACGACTGGTGCAGCAGGCGCTGCAGCGGCTGATGGCCGGCCGCACCACGCTGATCATCGCGCACCGCCTGTCGACCATCGAGCATGCCGACCGGGTGGTCGTGCTCGACCACGGCCGCATCGCGGAGAGCGGCGGCCACCGCGAGCTGCTCGACCGCGGCGGCCTCTACGCGAAGCTGCACGCCCTGCAATTCGGCAGTTGATGACAGCAGCATTCCCCGGGTCCGCGGACCGCGACGCGATCGACGCCCTCCACCCCCTCCACCCGATGCAACCCATCCATCCCATGGCCGCCATCCGCCCATGGCGCACCTGGACGGCCACAGAGTGGCTGCTGTCGACGGGGCTCGTCGTCTATGGGTTCTTTGCCACCGGCTCGGTCGCGGGCGTGTACATCGGCCAGGGCCTCCTGCTGCTGGCAGCAGCCATCCTGGCACCTCGCATTCTGCGAGAGCGGCTTTGGTGGCAGCCGCCCATGGTGGTGGGCCTGGTGCTGCTGGGCTACATCACGCTGCACACCCTTTGGTTGTCGGGGCTGAGCGGGCCCACCTGGCACGCGGTCAACCGCTACCAGGAACTCTGGCTCGCGCCCCTGCTGCTGGCGCTCATGCGGCTGGCCCCCGACCGGCGCATCTACTACCGCGCGGTGATCACCGGCGCCACCGTGCTGGCCCTGATCCACTGGACCGGCCTTTGGCTGCACACGCCGCGACTGGAAATGTTCCTCGAATCGCGCCGTATCTCCGCGGGCTTCGGTTTCGCCATCTGCGCCTTCCTGCTGCTGATGCAGGCGCGCCACCATCCGCACCCCTGGCGACTGCGCGCGCTCGCCGCCTTTCTGGCGGCCACCGTGCTCTTTGCTGCAGCGGGGCGCACCGGCTACCTGGTGGTGATCCTGCTGGTGGCGGTTGCAACCTGGCAGCACAGCCCGCGCCGCTGGCGCTGGGTGGCCAGCATCGTCCTGCCGGCGCTGATCCTCGGTCTGGCCGGCATGTCGTCGCTGGTGCAGAAGCGGGTCCATGAGACGGTTGACAACGTGCAGCAGGACGGCAAGGTCAACACCACCTCGACCGGCATCCGCGTGCACATGCTGATGGTCGCCAAGCAGTTGCTCGACGCGCATCCGCTGGCGGGCGTGGGCTATGCCAACTACGGGGAGGCACATCGCGCGGTGGTTCAACGCATGGTTGGCAATGACGCGGAAGCCTATGCCAAGCTGCCCCAGACCTGGCGCTTCACCGACAACCCGCACAACGAATACCTCATGCACCTGCTCGGCGGCGGTGTCCCCGCGCTCTGCCTTTACCTGGCCTGGCTGGGCATGACCCTGCGCGAGGCGCGCCATGCCATCGGTGGCAAGGGCGTGTTGCTGGTCGGCCTCTGCCTGGCGTTCGCTCTCGGCGGCCTGTTCAATTCGCTGCTGATGGATTTCGTCGAGGGCCATCTCTACATCGGTCTGCTGGCCTGGTTACTGGCCAGCATGCGGCCCCGCCCGGCGCCGGCAACCGCCGCGCCCACGACTGCGGCGACCACTGCGGCCACCACCCCGCGATGAAACGCATCCTGGTCATCACCACGCGGCAGATCGGCGACGTGCTGCTGACCACGCCACTGATCCGCGCCGCCCGCCAGC
>JAQGNA010000009.1 GCA_028292075.1 Rhodoferax sp.
CTTATGCCAGCTTCTTCCTGGTGTTTGCCAGCGCCTACGCGATCATCGTGCTGGGGCTCAATCTGCAATGGGGCTTCACCGGCCTGTTCAACGTGGGCGTGGCCGGTTTCGTGGCGATCGGCGCGTACACCTCGGCGCTGCTGACCACGCCCGAAGCGGCCGGCCGCATGGGCGGCCTAGGTTGGCCGGTCGCCCTAGGCATGCTCGCCGCCATGGGCGTGGCGGGCCTGGTGGGGCTGCTGGTCGGCGCGCTGGCGTTGCGGCTGCGGCAAGACTATCTGGCCATCACCACCTTCGGCATCGCCGTGACCATCCAGCTCGTGGCCAACAACGCCAAGGGACTGACCGGCGGGCCGTTCGGCGTGCAGTTCATCCCCAAGCCGATGCAGGGCTGGCTCGGCACCGGGCTGCCGTGGACGCTGGCCTACCTGGCCATGGCGCTGCTGCTGCTCGGCCTGGTCTACCTGGCGCTGGAGAGGTTGGTGCAAAGCCCCTGGGGCCGCGTGCTGCGCGCCATCCGAGAGGACGAAGACGCCGCCTCGTCGCTCGGCAAGCGCGCGTTCCAGGTGCGGCTGCAGAGCTTCGTCATCGGCAGCATGCTGATGGGCCTGGGCGGCGCGGTGTACGCGCACTTCGTAGGGTTCATCGCGCCGGAAGACTTTCTGCCCATCCTCACCTTCCAGCTCTGGGCCATGCTCATCGTCGGCGGCTCGGGCAACAACCGAGGCGCCATCATCGGCGCGTTCCTCGTCTGGGGCTTCTGGACAGCCGCCGGCGGCCTGCTGCGAGGCGTGGTGTCACAAGCCGACCAGGCCCGCGCGGCGCCGCTGCAGGTGGTACTCATCGGCGTGCTCATCGCGCTGATGCTGGTGATGCGGCCGCGCGGGTTGATGGGCGAAGCCCGTTGAGTTTCCGCGCCCGAAAGTAACACTTCAAAAACACAGTGGCGTGCGTGCCACTCGACAAAAAGACATTCGAACCGTAATCGAATAACTTTGGGTCATGCCGTGTAAACCGGCGATGCGGCCGATGGCTTGGCAGCGCGCGGCGGCAATGGTCGCAGGCAGACCCGCCTGCGGCTTGTCAACGGCGGAAGACTTGCGCCAATGCTGCTGGGTTGGCTGCCGTTTAAAAAAAACCGTACCTGTGGTTCACGATCCTTGTCCGACATGAACGAGCCCCTCGTCTCCATCTGCATTCCGACCTACCGCGGCGCGCATTTCATCGGCCGGACCATCGCCGCCGTGATTGACCAGACCTATGGCAACCTCCAAATCATCGTGGTCGACGACAACTCTCCAGACGACACCGAGGCAGCGGTCAGAAAGTTCGGTGATGAACGGATCCGCTATGTGCGCAATGCCGGCAACCTGGGGCCGGAGGGCAACTGGAACCGGTGCCGCGATCTGGCGCGCGGCCGCTACTTCAAATTGCTTCCGCACGACGACTTGCTGTTCCCGCAATGCATTGCCAGCCAGGTGCGCGTTTTCGAGGCGGACGCGGGCGGGGAGATCGCCCTGGTGTTCGGCGAACGGGAGATCCGGGGCCCCGACGACCGGGTGCTGATGCGCCGGGGCCTGAAAGGCCCGGCGCGAAGGATTCCAGGGCCGAAGCTCGTGCGCATGTGCGTGCGCGCTGGCGGCAATCTGATCGGCGAGCCAGGCAACGGTCTTTTGCGGAAGGAGCTGGTCGACCGGATCGGCCCGTACGACGGCGGCCATCCGTATGTGATCGACATGGACTATTGGTTCCGTGCCCTGGCCCATGGTGATGGCTACTACACCGGCACGAAAGACTCTGCCTTTTGCATCAATGCCGGATCCTGGAGCGTCGCCATCGGCCAAAAGCAGCATCTCGACTTCATGGGCATGGTGCGTGCGTTCCAGAAAGACCCGCGTTACCGGCTGACGTGGCTGGATGTGCTGATCGCCCGGGGCATGGCGCGGGCCAGCACGGTGTTGCGCCAGGCCATGTACCGACGCCTTTTTCCCTGAGCCTGCCGCCGGATGGGTCCCGGCCCTTTGTGTCGTGCCGAGGTGGACATCGGGGTGTGCATTTCCACGTTTCACAACGCGCCTCATCGTCGCTGTGGTGCGGTAATATGTTGCAGCGCAGCAAACCCTCTCTGAATCCACTTACAAGGCCGTTGATGGCGAAAGACCAACCGATGGATGCCAGCCCGCGGCAGACCGACCCATTGCCCCAGCCAGACCATGGCGAAACCACCCCCGTGCTGGTGTCGATTGTCATCCCGGTGTACCGGGGCGAGCACAGCCTGCCTGCGCTGATGGACGAGATCTTGCCGCTGACCAGCGACTGCCGGACGCCCAACGGCACCCGGTTCAAGGTCTGTGAGGTGCTGCTGGTCCACGACTGCGGACCTGACCGCTCCGATCTCGCCATCGAGGCCATGGGCGCCCTGCATGATTTCGTCCGGCCGGTCTGGCTGTCGCGCAACTACGGTCAGCACGGCGCCACGCTGGCCGGCATGGCCAGCGCCACGGGCGACTGGGTCGTGACCATGGACGAGGACGGGCAGCAGAATCCGGCCGACATCGGCACCATGCTCGACGCCGCCCTGGCAGGCGCCTTGCAGCTGGTGTACGCCAAGCCGCTGAATCCGCCGCCCCATGGTGTGCTGCGCAACTTTCTGAGCATCACCGCCAAGGCCATCAGCAGCAAGCTGCTGGGCAACAACGCCAACGGCCGTTTCAACAGTTTCCGTCTGGTCGACGGCGAGATCGCACGCACGTTGGCCGCCTTCTGTGGCAGCGGCGTGTACCTCGACGTGGGCCTTTTCTGGGTGACCGGTCGCATCGGCCATTGCCCTGTGGAACTGCGCCAGGAGGCCGACCGGCCCTCGGGCTATTCGTACCTCAAGTTGTTCGGTCATTTCTGGAACCTCGTCCTGACCACGGGCACGCGGCCGCTCCGCCTGATCACCATCACCGGGGTGTTCTCCATGCTGCTGGCCTGTGCCATTGCCGCCTATGCCATCTACGGCAAATTTCAGCACCAGGTGCCGGTGCAGGGTTGGGCATCGCTGGTCATCGTCGTGGCCTTCTTCTCGGGCAGCATTCTCATGGCCCTCGGCGTCATCGCCGAGTACCTGGCCGTGACCATGGGCAACGTGATGGGCAAGCCGCTCTACATGGTGAGCAGCAAGCCGACGCGGTCGTCGCGGCCACTCCGGGTGAAATGAGGGCGGCCTGGGTCATCGGCAGCGGCGGCATGGTGGGCCGTGCGTTGACCGCAGCGCTGGCCGCCGACCCGCGGGCCACGCTGTTCCACCGGTCCTTCGACTGGACCCGACCCGACTTGCTGCGCCACCAGTTCACGGATGCGGTCAGCGCCTTCGCCGGCATGGCGGCCGGGTTCCCGCAGTGGGAGATTTTCTGGACTGCGGGTACAGGCACCTTCGCCAGTTCGGCCGAGGCGATGGCGCAAGAGACCGATTGCCTGCGGATGCTGCTCTCCGCCCTGCAAGACCATCCGGCCCTGCGCGATGCGCCTGGCTGCCTTGCGCTGGCAAGCTCTGCCGGCGCCATTTATGCCGGCTCCC
>JAQGNA010000020.1 GCA_028292075.1 Rhodoferax sp.
AGAAACGCGCGTTCGGTGAACTCGCCCGGTTGCGCCACGCGCATGCCGATGCCGGCACCGGCTTCGAGGCAACGCGCCAGCAGCAGCTGCAACACCACCGGCCCGCCGTGCGCCTGCAGTTCCAGCACGTCTTCGCCGGTATAGGAATGTGGCGCGGGAAAGTGGATCGCCAAGCCATGGTCGATCGGCTGAGCCTGCGCATCGCAAAACGGCAGGTAGGTGGCCTCGCGCGGCCTCAGCGGACGGGCGAAAAGCACGTCGATCAAAGGGCCGAGATGTTTGCCGCTGACCCGCACGATGCCCACGCCACCCCGGCCGGGTGCGGTGGCGATGGCGGCAATCGGGTCGGCGTGACGGGCCAGCATGGGGGCAATCTCCAGGGTTGAATGAAAAAGGGCCGCTTCACTGGAAGCGGCCCCGTAGCGTACAAAAATTCGGCTTAGCGGAACTTCGGCAGGTTGAACTTCGGCGGCACACCCATGCGCTTGTTGATCAGCCATTGCTGGGCGATCGAGAGCGTGTTGTTCGTGATCCAGTACATCACCAGGCCAGCCGGGAAGAAGAAGAACATGACCGAAAAGATCAGCGGCATGAACCACATCAGCTTGGCCTGCATCGGATCTGGCGGCGCGGGGTTCAGCGCGGTCTGCAACAGGCTGGTGAGCGTCATGACCACCGGCAGGATGAAGTATGGATCGGGCGACGAGAGGTCATGGATCCACAGCGCCCATGGCGCACCGCGCATTTCCACGCTCGACAGCAGCACCCAGTACAGCGCAATGAACACCGGGATCTGAATCATGATCGGGAAGCAACCGCCCATCGGATTGATCTTCTCCTCACGGTAGATCTTCATCATCGCCTGCTGCATCTCTTGCGGCTTGTCCTTCAGGCGCTCGCGCATTTCAGTGATGCGCGGGTTGATCGCCTTCATCTTGGCCATGCTGGCATAGGCCTTGGCATTGAGCCAGTAGAACGCCGCCTTCAGCAAGACCACCAGGGCCACGATGGACCAGCCCCAGTTCTGGATGAAGCTGTGCAGCTTGTCGAGCAACCAGTACAGCGGCTTCGACAGGATGGTGAGCCAGCCATAGTCCTTGACCAGCTCGAGACCGGGCGCCAGCGATTCGAGCACTTTCTCGAGCTGCGGGCCGACATAGATGCGGGCCGCCACCGACTTCGTGGTGCCGGGCGCAATGTTGTCCACTGGCGTGATCATGCCGACCGCATACAGGTTGGTGTCGACCTTGCGCATGAACAGGTCGCGCGGAACGTTATCGCCCAGCAACCATGCGCTGGCGAAATAGTGCTGCACCATCGCCACGTAGCCGTTGGTCGCCTTCTTCTCGATGTCCACCTTGTTCTCTTCGATGGCCTTGAATTCGACCTTCTGGTACTTCTTGGCTTCGGTGTAGACGGCCGGACCGGTGAAGGTGGAATAGAACGAAGACTCGCCTGGTGGCTTGGTGCCGTCACGCACGAGTTGCAGGTAAAGCTGCGGCGACACGGGGGCGGTGCCCACGTTCACCACGTCGTGCTGTACGCGCATCGCGTAGGAGCCACGCTCGAGCGTATAGGTCTTGACCAGCTTCACGCCTCCCACTTCCGGGGATTCGAACTTCACTACCAGCTCGTTCACGCCGTCCTTCAGGCTGCGCTCGCCGGGCACGGCGGTCATCACCGTCTTGTGACTCGGGAAGGTGCCGCCAGCCGCGCCGGCAATCAGGCCGGTCTGCGCAAGGTAGACGCGGGTCTTGCTTTCATCGAGCAGCACGAAGTTGCGCGACTTGTCGGCCATGTCCGTGTACTTCAGCAGTTCGGAGCCGATGAGCGAGCCGCCTTCGGTGTCGAAGGTCAGCTTCAGGACGTCGGTGGACACTTCGAGCTTCTCGCGCGCAGCGGCCACCGTGACAGCCGCCGCACCTGGCACCTGGGCAGCACCGGGCGCCGCCGAAGCGACGGGTGCCGGCACGCTGGATGCACCGGCCGAGGCGCCATTGGCCGGCGTGGCCGCAGCGATCTCGGCGGGCTTGGCGCCGGACGGGAAGAACGTGGCCTTGTGCCCGTTGTAGACCTGCCACTGGTCCCATAGCAACACCATGGAGAAACCAAAGATCACCCACAGGATGGTTCGGCGAATATCGTTCATGAAGACTTCTTCTGTGAAGGGGGAGAAAGCAGTTGGGTGAAAAGCCGGGGTGGCTGGACTGGCACAGGATCGTGCCCGCCTTCGCACCAGGGGTGGCATCGCATCAGACGCCGCACCGTCAGGTAAGTGCCCGCCGCCGCACCATGCTGTGCCAATGCTTCAAGCGAATAGGCGGAGCAGCTGGGCTCGAACCGGCACGCCGAGCCCAGCCACGGGCTGAGCAACAGCCGGTAGCCGCGCACGAGCGTCATCAAGATTTGCCGGATCATGTTGCAGCGGTCGCCACCGACGCAGGCACCTCGGCACGCTCGAACAGCTGCTGCAGCTCACTGCGCACCGCCTGCTTCAAGGCTTCGGACGTGGCGCTGACGAACTGTTTTTGGTCGAATGCACTGCGCAGACGCACCACGTGCGCAGCTTCTGGCCAACGCGGCTCGAAGCTTTCGCCCAGGGTGTAGATCTGCCGCTTGATGGCGTTGCGGGTGACCGCGCGCTTGGCCCAGCGCTTTGGCACCAACGCACCGATCCACACGCCGTCAACGGCAAACAGGGCCTGCGGTCGCTTGGACTCGGGCCCTGTGGCTGGTGAGGCGAAAGAAGCTGGCTGTGACGGCACGG
>JAQGNA010000036.1 GCA_028292075.1 Rhodoferax sp.
CGCTGGCGAGGTGTGCCTGCAGCAGGTGGCTGGCCATGTCGGGCGAAAGGGTGCGCGCCAGCAACCGCGGCGCCGCCTCCAGCACCGTCACCTGCTTGCCCAGCCCCTTGAGGGTGCTGGCCAGCTCCAGCCCGATGAAGCCACCGCCGAGCACCAGCGCATGGCCCATGCCGGGCAGGGCCTGGCGCAACGCGAGCGTGTCGTCATAGGTGCGCAGGTAGAACACGCCCGGCGCATTCGGCGGCACGCCTGGCAAAAGGCGCACGGAGGCCCCCGTCGCCAACACGAGGTGGTCGTAGGCGAGCGGCGGAAGCGCGGCACCGTTCGCATCGTTCAGTGCCAGCGTCTTGCCAGCGCGGTCGATCGACGCGACGGTGGTGCTCAGGCGGAGCTCGATCCCGGCCTGCGCGTAATAGGCGGCGGCCCGCAGTTCGGGCAACGCCGCCACATCGTCCTTCACCAGCGCCTTGGACAGCGGCGGGCGGTGATATGGGAGGTGGGCCTCGGCGCTTACCACCGTCACCTGCCCGGCGAACTGCCCGTCCACCAGCGAAGCACACAACTGGGCTGCAGCATGCCCACCTCCGACAATCACGATCCGGCTCATTGGTAGTTCCTGGTAATGATGGCCCCCCCGCGCCGGAAAAACTCCTGCGCGGGATTTGGGCGAATCCCGATGATAAAACTGTCGAGTGGGGCCAGCACGGCGCCGCATACACTTCCAATGGCCAGCGTGCGTTCCGGCACCGTGGCCACCGACATTTGAGGAGCCTTATGACGATTTCCGCCAAGACGCTTTCCGCCATCCAGGCCGCCGGCCAGGCCATCGACGCCGCCAGGGCCGAACTGGTGACAGCGACCCAGGACCACGCCACCCAGGTCATGCAGGCCATCGAAACAAACGCCTTCGGCGCCGACAACGACGGCCTGTACGACCGCTGGAAGGCCATTGCCCGGCTGTCGCAATCGGTGCAGGACATCGAGGTGCAATGCAAGGCCGTGTTCCATGCCGCCGCCGAACTGGCGATGCAGGCCGGCGACAGTGCCGCCCCTTTGCGCAAGTCGCGTCCTGCCCTGCTTGGCCATGGCCCCATCGACCTGGCGCCCAGCGACGTCCAGGCCAAGGCCACAGGTGCAAGGGTGAAACCAGCGAAACGAGCCAAGCCAGGCAAAACATCCGGATCGGCCGCATCGCGTCGATCCAACGGCAAGCCTGGCCGTACCGCGGCAAAACAACGCCCGGTCAAGGGCAATTCCGCCAAGGTCCTCTCCCATCTGCAGAGCTTGCTCAGCGCCAAGAAGTTCACCCGCGTGACGCAGAGCGAGATCGCCGCGGCGGCCGGCATTCCGAACGGCTCAATCGGGGCCGCGCTGCGCCAGCTAAGCGGCAAGGGACTGCTCACCGAAGGCGAAAAAGGCCATTACAGACTGGCCTGAGCGGCCGCCGCGGCATCGATTGCCCATCCGAGCGGGAATGCCCGGGGCTCCGGCTACAATGCGACGCGTTGCGGCTGTAGCTCAGTGGATAGAGTATTGGCCTCCGAAGCCAAGGGTCGTGGGTTCGATCCCCGCCAGCCGCACCATCCGCCCGAAAGCTCTTGAATCTTCAAGAGCTTTTTTGCGTTTTGGCCGCTCGGAACGGCGGGCGCCATGACCAGCGAGAGGGCCGGTGGGTCTGGCAAATCGCCGTGTGGACTGACGGCTTGCACCTACATGCGCAAGCGCCGCGGGCTTTCGGCTGGCGGGCCGCCGGGCTGGAGAATCAGCTTTTACTCTGCCGCAGCCTGAAGCCATGAACATCCGCCTCTTCTTCAATCTGATGCGCAAAGCCGTCATGTCGTGGATCGATGACTTTGCCCCCAGCATGGGCGCGGCGATCAGCTACTACACCATGTTTTCTCTGGCGCCGCTGCTGATCATCGTGATCGCGGTGGCCGGCGCTTTGTTCGGCGAAGAAGCCGTGCGCGGCGCCATCGTCGGGCAGTTGCAGGACACCATCGGCCGCGAAGGCGCGATCGCGGTGCAAGGCATGATCGCCAGCGCCCGCGAGCCCACCAAGGGGCTGATTGCCGGTGGCATCAGCATCGCCCTGCTGATCATTGGTGCAACCACCGTATTTGCCGAATTGCAAAGCGCGCTCGACCGCATCTGGCACGTGCCCGAAAAGGCCAAGCCGACCGGCCTGTGGGCCATTCTGCGGGCGCGGGTGTTGTCGTTCGGGCTGATCCTCGGCCTCGCGTTTCTGATGATGGTTTCGCTGATGGTGAGCACCGTGGTCGGGGCCATCGGCAGCTGGGCAGGGGGCATCCTGCCGGCTTGGGAGCTGCTGCTGCAGCTCATCAACATTGCGATCTCGCTTTGCATCAGCACGCTGCTGTTCGCCATGATCTTCAAGTTCATGCCGACGGTGCCGATCCGCTGGCACGACGTCTGGATTGGCGCGGCCGTGACCGCCGTGCTGTTCGAGATCGGCAAGGCCGCGATCGGCCTGTACCTCGGCAAGAGCGGCGTCAGCGATTCGTTTGCGGCCGCCGGTTCGCTCGTCGTGGTGCTTGCCTGGGTCTACTATGCGGCGCAGATCTTCTTGCTGGGCGCCGAATTCACCAAGGTCTATGCGGACGAGCAAGGTTCGGTGGAGGCCAGCAAGGCGGTGGCGGCCACCAAGGCTGCGGCCGAATTCCACAAGGCGGGCACCGAGTGCGAACCCGGGGAACACCTTCCATCGGCCAGACACGTGCGACACGCCGCCCCCACCGTACCGCAGATTCCGGCGCATACCGACAAGAACACCTTCATCAAGCAGCTCGCCATCTTCGGCGCGGCGGCGCTGGCCGGCCGGGCACTGGTGGCGCGTAGGCATCGCAGTCGCGAGCGCGGCATGATGACCGCGCAGCGCGCCGGGTCGTTCGACCAGCGTTGAAGCGACTCTGAGCGACCGTCCCAGACGGCTATACGTCCCGCCGGGCTGCTGCTTTCTCCGCGCTGTATCGGCCGGTGCCCCGATGCAGCACGCGGTCGCTCGGCAACACCGTGGCCGGCCGGTGCGTTGGCCCGGAAGCCATGCGTTCGTAGACGGGCCCGAAGTCGATCTGCCCCAGCTCGAGCAGCGCGTCGAGGTTGTCGATCACGAAGTAGGTTTCCTGAAAATCGTCGATGCGGTAGTCCGTGCGCATCACCCGCTCCAGGTCGAAGGCGATGCGGTTGGGTGAGGGATCTTCGAGCGAAAAAACCGTCTCGGTGAAGGACGACGCAATGCCGGCCCCGTAGATGCGCAGCCCATCAGCCTGCTGCACCAGCCCGAACTCGACCGTGTACCAGTACACCCGCGCCAGCTTCTCCAGCATGCCGAGCTTTTGCGCCCGCAGGCCGCCTTCGCCGTAGGCCTGGATGTAGTCGGCGATGGCCGGGTTCATCAACATCGGCACATGGCCGAACACATCGTGGAAGACATCGGGCTCTTCCAGGTAGTCGAGTTGATGCGGCTTGCGAATGAAATGGCCGGCCGGAAAGCGGCGGTGGGCCAGGTGTTCGAAAAAAACCTCGTCGGGCACCAGGCCCGGCACGGCCACCACGCTCCAGCCGGTGCGCGCCGTCAGCACCTCGCTCAACGCCCGGAAGTCGGGAATTTGTTCGGGTCCGATGGGGAGCTTGCCCATGCCTTCCACGAAGGCGTCGCAAGCCCGGCCGGGCAGCAGGCGCGACTGCCGCTCGAACAGCGTCTTCCAGACCGCATGCTCGGCAGCCGTGTAATGCTGCCAGCCCTGGTCGATGGTCCAGTCGGCGCGTTGGGGCGCCACGCCGGCGGCGAGGCCGTGCCTGGCTGGCGTGGTGGCGGTGTCAGGCGCGGCGGGCGCGGGACAGATGTCTGCGCGGGGTGACATGATGGTCTTCATGCGCGTCTCCAAGGCTAGTCCAACGCCGGCAACACGGTGCCGCGGCATTCTCCGAACCCGATGCGACGGAACCCTTCGCGCTCGCAAAACCCCTTGAGGATGACGGTGTCGCCATCCTCGAGCCAGGTGCGTGACTCGCCGTTGGCCAGCGTGATCGGGCGCTTGCCGCCCTGGCTCAACTCAAGCAGCGAGCCGCCCTGCTCAGGCGCCGGACCCGAGAGTGTGCCGGTGCCGAGCAGGTCGCCCGCGCGCAGGTTGCAGCCGTTGACGGTGTGGTGCGCCACCAGTTGCGCCACGGTCCAATAGGCGTCGGCGTAATTGGCTTGCATGAGACGTTCGCCGGGCGATCCGGCTTGCCGCATGGCGGGAGTCTGCAGCCAAACTTCGAGCGACACATCGAAAGCGCCCGCCGCGCGGTTTTCGGGCGCATCGAGGTAGGCCAGCGGCGCCGGGTCGGCGGGGTCGCGGTGCCAGGC
>JAQGNA010000098.1 GCA_028292075.1 Rhodoferax sp.
GTCCAGCTCAGTTGCGTGGGCAGCCCGGAATCGCCGGAATTCTTCCAGTAGGTGTGCCACTCGGGCTGGTGCGTGATCTGCAGCCCGACCCAGACCGGCTCACCCGGCCCGACGCCGTTGGGCGCATTCGCCATCAGCTCGGCCCGAACCTGCGGCGTGGTCACCGTGGCGACCGCGGCCTTGGGTGCGCCCTGCGCCATGGCCACCGGCATGCAGCACATGGCCGAAGTGAACGACAGCGCCGCCCAGGTCAGGCGAGGAAAGGTGGCGAAGGCGTGGCGGCGGGTCATGGCAGGGTGGGAGCGAGAACGGCGGGCGAAGTTCCTGGGGCAGTGGTCAAGGCGAGGCCGGTGCAAAGCCCAGCACCACCCTGCGCGTGGTGGCCGACTTCTTTTCGATCTTGGTCACCACCACGGCGCCGATCTCCGAGGTGTTCGCCACATGCGTGCCGCCGCAGGGCTGGAAGTCGATGGCCTGTTCGCCCGCGCCGATGCGGATGGTGCGGATGCGCCCCGTGCCGCGCGGTGGCTGCACCGACATGCTCTTGACCAGCGCCGGGTTGGCATCGAGCTCCGCGTCGGTGATCTCGCCGAGGGTCAGCGCGTGGCCGGCGGCCACCAATTGCGCAATGCCGGCCGTCAGCGCGTCCTTGTCCAGCGGGTCGGTCATGTTGAAGTCGAGCCGCGCGTAGTCGGGCGTGATGGAGCAGCCGTTCACCAGCTGCGGCACCAGGTGGCACAGCAGGTGGGTGGTGGTGTGGAAGCGCATCAGCCGGTGGCGGCGTGCCCAGTCGATGCGCGCGGTGACCGCGTCGCCCACGCGCAAAGCGGCCAGCAGCTCGGCCTGGCCCGGCGCCGGCAGGTGCACGATGTCGGCCGTGGGCGCGCCCTCGGCGTCTTTGCCCTTGCGCGTGTCGGCCACTGTCAAAAGGCCGCCGCCCGGCAACACCAGCGTGCCGCTGTCGCCTGCCTGTCCGCCGCCGAGCGGGTAGAAAACCGTGCGGTCGAGCACCACGCCCTGCTCGGTGACGGCGGTGACCACGGCGTGGCATTCAGTGAGGTAGGCGTCCTGGCGGAAAAGATCTTGGGTCATGGTGAGGTGACAGAGCCGAAGTGCGGTGCACGCGGCAGCCGCGGGGTGATGAGGGCTCCATTCTCCGCGCTCCGCCGCGGTCGTTCATTCGGTTCGCCTGGCAGACCGTGGTGCGGTGAACACCGGGCCATCGGGCCAAGCGGGCCCAAGCATCCCAGCGGGCGGTAACCCGCTGGTGGCTTGCCGTGCCCGGCGCGCCGGTAAGTGCGCTGGCAGTGAAGAAAGTGTCGTCCATGCAGGGCGGAAAAGTTTTCTTGGTTTTCCGCAGATTGCGAGTCGATCAGAAAAACTAACCGAGATGGGAGTGTTTAAAGGTAATCTGTCTGCATGGACAAAATTGACCGAAAAATTCTCCAGGTATTGCAAGGCAACGCACGCGCCAGCCTGCAGGAGATCAGCCAGGCGGTCGGCCTGAGCTCCACACCGTGCTGGGGCCGCATCCGGAAGATGGAGGAGAGTGGCGTGATCGAGGGCTACACCGTGCGGCTCAATGCCCAGGCGCTCGACCTGGGCGACACCGTGCTGGTGCAGGTGACGCTCGACAGCCATTCGGACAACACGCTCGAGAAATTCGGCGAAACACTGGCCGGGATTCCCGAGGTGGTGGAGGCCTACCTCGTCTCCGGTGAATACGATTACCTGCTGCGCGTGGCCGTCAAGGACACCAAGGACTACGAGCGGCTGTTGCGCGAACGGCTCTACAAGATCAAGGGCATCCGGCACAGCAAGTCGATCTTCGTGCTGCGCACATTGAAGAAGGCCGACCTGCCGCTGTTTTGAGTGCCGCGCCTGCGGCAATCCGGCAGAAGGCGGTGGTCGCGTCCTACACCGCGGGCAACTCGGCTGCGGCAACTTGAGGGTGCTGATGTCCAGCACAAGCCAAGGAGACCCTCATGCCACAGTCAAGCAAGGATTCGAGCGGCGGCAAGACGCACGCGAAAAAGGCCACGCATTCCAAGTCCAGCGCTTCGGAAGAGGTGGTGAAGAAGTCCGCCAACCAGCGCGACGCCTCGCCCACCGGGCCGATGCGGCACGGCGAGAAGAAGACGACGCCCTGACGGCGTTCGCCGGCGGCGGACCGGTGCGCTAGACGCAGCGGGCGCCGTCCACCTCGATGCACACGCCGCTGATAAAGGCGGCCTCGTCGCTGGCCAGGTACAGCGCCGCATTGGCCACGTCGAGCGCCGTGGAGAAGCGCCCCAGCGGAATGGTCGCCAGGAATTTGGCCCGGCGGACATCGTCCACCGGGCCGCCGGCGAACTCGGCGGAGAGGCCGGTGTCGGGGTTGAAAACGGGGTTGATGCAGTTCACACGGATGTTGTCCGGCCCCAATTCAGCAGCCAGTGACTTGCTCACCGTGATGGCCGCGCCCTTCGAGGCGTTGTACCAGGTGAGCCCCGGCCTCGGGCGCAGCCCCGCCGTGGAGGCGATGTTGATAAAGCTGCCGCCGCCGGCCGCGCGGAACACCGGCACGGCGTGGATGGTGGCAAGGTAGATGCTCTTCACGTTCACGTCGAAGCACTTGTCGAACTCGGCCTCGGACACTTCCAGCGCCGGGCGGTTGCGGTGCGTCCAGCCGGCGTTGTTGACCATCACGTCGAGCTTTCCGTAGCGCTGCACCGCGGTGTCGACGAGGGCCTTCATGTCGTCTGATTTCGTGACGTCGGCCGCGAAGAAAGAGGCCGTGCCGCTGGCGGCGTTGATCTCGGCCACCACCTTCTCGCCGAGGGAGGAGTTGATGTCGTTGACCACCACCTTGGCCCCTTCGGCCGCGAGGCGTTTGGCGATGCCTTCGCCGATGCCGCCGCCGGCGCCGGTAACGATGATGACCTTGTCGGGGATGCGCATGAGGTTGTCTCCAGTGGGTGAAATGAAAGGTGCTTCGACAGGCTCAGCACGAACGGGGATGGGGTGGCGCCCGCTGACGGGAAAGGCTCTGTGTTGCGACTGTTGCTGGCCGAAGACGACGAGGCGCTGGCGGGCGGGGTCGCGCGTGCGTTGCGGGCGGAGAATTTCGCGGTCGATATCGCCGGTAATGGCGTGGATGCCGAGCATCTGGGCAGCACCGAAAATTACGACGCGGCGATCCTCGATCTTGGCCTGCCGCAAAAGGACGGGCTGTCGGTGCTGCGCGACTGGCGCGCGGAGGGGCGGATGTTGCCCGTGCTGATCCTCACTGCACGCGATGGCTGGTCGGAAAAGGTCGCCGGGTTTCGCGCCGGGGCGGACGAGTATCTGACCAAGCCGTTCCGCGTCGAGGAACTGGTGATGCGGTTGCGTGCGCTGGTGCGGCGTG
>JAQGNA010000109.1 GCA_028292075.1 Rhodoferax sp.
GCGGCCAGCGCGGGCAGTTCACGGTTGGCGTCGTCGTTGGCCTGCTTGGCCGAAGGCCTGGCCATGGTGTCGTTTTCACTTGCCGCATCGGCGGCATGCACTGCCCCTGTGCCACCGGCCAAGCCTATTGCAAGGAGGGTCGAACAGACGAAATGAGGGAGATGGCGGACCGCTGACATGGCCGCGATGTTAAACGCAAGCTGCGAAACACCCTGAATCAGGCGTAACCCGGGCGCTGTCGAGGCCCCGGGCATGGGGTTAAAATGAGCGGCTGTTTGCAACCCCACACGTAAGAGCGAGAAAGGCAAGTTGGTGATGACACCCCGAACTACACCGTCGACGTCTCCACAGCGACCCAGGCCGTAGTCCGCGCGCCCCGGGCGCGTTTCACCATCAGTGTCAGTCAAGCGCGGTCTTTGTCCCGCGCTTTTTCATTTCCGCCTCCAGAATCGAAAATCATGATCCAGATTACGCTCCCCGACGGTTCCCAACGTGAATTCCCAGGCCCGGTGACCGTCGCCGAAGTTGCAGCTTCGATCGGCTCCGGCCTCGCCAAGGCGGCACTGGCCGGCAAGGTCGACGGCAAGGTCGTGGACACCAGCTACCAGATCACAGCGAACAGCCCGCTGTCGATCATCACGGCCAAGGATGCGGAAGGCCTGGACGTCATTCGCCATTCCACCGCCCACCTGCTGGCCTATGCGGTGAAAGAGCTGTTCCCCGATGCGCAGGTCACGATTGGCCCGGTGATTGAAAACGGCTTTTACTACGACTTCTCGTACAAGCGCCCGTTCACGCCGGACGACCTGACGGCCATCGAAAAAAAGATGGCCGAGCTCGCGGCCCGCGACGAACCGGTGACGCGGCGGGTGTTGCCGCGCGATGAGGCGGTGGCGCACTTCAAGGCCATCGGCGAGAACTACAAGGCCGAGATCATCGGCAGTATTCCAGCGGGCGAAGACGTGTCGCTGTACGCCGAAGGCAAGTTCGAAGACCTTTGCCGCGGCCCGCACGTGCCAAGCACGGGCAAGCTGAAGTTCTTCAAGCTGATGAAGCTGGCCGGCGCCTACTGGCGCGGCGACCACAACAACGAAATGCTGCAGCGCGTGTATGGCACGGCCTGGGCCACCAAGGACGAACTGCAGCAGTACCTCACGATGCTGGAAGAGGCCGAAAAGCGCGACCACCGCAAACTGGGCCGCGAACTCGATCTGTTCCACATCGACGACCACGCCCCGGGCCTGGTGTTCTGGCACCCCAAGGGTTGGACGGTGTGGCAGGGTGTGGAGCAGTACATGCGCGCCATCTACCGCGACAACGGCTATCAGGAAGTCAAAGGCCCGCAGATCATCGACAAGACGCTCTGGGAAAAAACGGGCCACTGGGACAAGTACCGCGAGAACATGTTCGTGACGGAATCGGAAAAGCGAGAGTACGCGCTCAAGCCGATGAACTGCCCCGGTCACATTTTGATCTTCAAGCAGGGCATCAAAAGCTACCGCGACCTGCCGCTGCGCTACGGGGAATTCGGCCAGTGCCACCGCAACGAGCCTTCGGGCGGCTTGCACGGCATCATGCGCGTGCGCGGCTTTACGCAGGACGACGGCCACATCTTCTGTACCGAAGACCAGATCCTCGAAGAATGCGTCAACTACACGACGTTGCTGCAAAAGGTCTATACCGACTTCGGCTTCAAGAACATCATTTACAAGGTGGCAACGCGTCCCGAAAAGCGCATCGGCTCCGACGAAGTGTGGGACAAGGCCGAACATGCGCTCATGGAAAGCCTGCGCGCTTCGGGCGTCGAGTTCGAAATCGCCCCCGGCGATGGCGCCTTCTATGGTCCGAAGATCGAATACACGCTGAAGGACGCGATCGGCCGGCAATGGCAATGCGGCACCATGCAGGTCGACTTCTCCATGCCCGAGCGCCTCGACGCCGAATACGTGGGCGAAGACGGCGCACGCCATCGCCCTGTCATGCTGCACCGTGCCATCGTCGGCAGCCTGGAGCGGTTCATCGGCATTTTGATCGAGGAGCATGCCGGAGCGTTGCCCACGTGGCTGGCACCGGTGCAGGTTTCCATCCTCAACATTACCGATTCGCAAGACGCGTACTGTCGCGAAATTGCCAAAACGCTGTCGGATCAAGGGCTTAGGGTTCAACTCGATCTGCGCAACGAGAAGATTACGCGTAAAATACGAGAGCATTCGATGCAAAAGCTCCCTTTTATCCTGGTCGTAGGCGACAAGGAAAAGGAGGCCGGTGCCGTCGCAGTGCGTGCCCGGGGCAATATTGACCTCGGTGTGATGCCGCTCCAAGACTTCCAGTCAAGAATTGCCAGCGACATTGCTTCTAAAGTTTAGTTTTCTACCCGACTACGGCTTTAGCGCGCGCCTCACTGGCGGCTTTAGCTATAGTTCCTATAGCGTTTTGATTGAAGGATTTGGCCATCGCTACTGAATTTCGTGACCGCCGTCACCGCGAAGAACGCAAACACCGTCTGAACCGTGAAATCATGGCACCGGAAGTCCGGCTGTCGGGCCCCGAGAACGAGCCATTGGGCATTGTGAGCCTGATGGACGCCTTGCGCATGGCCGGTGAGTATGACGTTGACCTGGTTGAAATCGTTGCCACGGCGAACCCGCCGGTCTGTCGCTTGATGGATTACGGCAAGTTCAAGTACCAGGAACAGAAGAAGGCGGCCGACGCGAAAGCCAAGCAGACGGTGATCGAGATCAAGGAAGTGAAGTTCCGTCCCGGTACCGACGACGGCGACTACAACATCAAGATGCGCAACATTCGGCGGTTCCTGGCCGAAGGCGACAAGTGCAAGATCACCTTGCGCTTTCGCGGCCGGGAAATCACCCACCAGGAAATCGGCATGGCGCTGTTGCAGCGCATCCGAAATGACCTGCAGGATCTGATCGTGGTCGAGCAGTTTCCAAAGCTCGAAGGCCGTCAGATGATCATGATGATCGCGCCAGGCAAGAAGAAGCCGGCGCCCGTGGCAAAGCCTGCCAATGCCGACGCAGGAGCTCCGGCTTCGGCGCCTGTGCAACCGGCTACCTGATTCGAAGATTCGGTTTTGGTGGCGCAAGCCGCCTGACTGCGGTGGGGACGAAAGTTCTTCCCGAGGACGTGCTGTCAAAGGCACGGCCTGAAAAGTGGCGAATTAAAACGCGCCACATAAGTGGCTCGGGGCCATCAAGTCTGGGATCGGTTTCCAGCGCCTCTCGAGCACAACGAAAAGGAGCATTCACATGCCCAAAATGAAGACCAAGAGCAGCGCTAAAAAGCGCTTCCGCGTCCGTCCAGGTGGCACCGTCAAGCGCGGTCAAGCCTTCAAGCGTCACATCTTGACGAAGAAGACCACCAAAAATAAACGCCAGTTGCGTGGTGCTGTCGCTGTGCACGAGACCAATATGGGTCACGTGGCGCAGATGATGCCCGGCCGTGGCATTTGATTAACGACGAACAAGGAGTAAACACATGCCTCGCGTCAAACGTGGTGTAACGGCTCGCGCCCGCCACAAAAAAGTTCTCGCCCTTGCAAAGGGTTTCCGCGGCCGCCGCGGTAATGTCTATCGCGTCGCTAAAGAAGCGGTGATGAAGGCTGGGCAATATGCCTACCGCGATCGCCGTACCAAGAAGCGCGTTTTCCGTCGCCTGTGGATCGCCCGTATCAACGCCGCAGCGCGTGAATGCGGCCTGACCTACAGCCAGTTCGCCAATGGCCTGAAGAAGGCTGCCATCGAAATCGACCGCAAGATGCTGTCGGACATCGCTGTGCATGACAAGGCTGCATTTGCCAGCATCGTGGAGCAGGTCAAGGCCAAGCTGGCCGCTTGATTTTCACGTGGGAAGCTGCCCTCTGGGCAGCGTCCCGTGCAAATGAAACAAGGGCTAGGGCTTTCACAGGCACTAGCCCTTTTTCGTTTCCGTTGAATTTCCGTTGTCGTTTTTGTCTTTCACAAGAGATTCCGTATGAACGAGTTGGATGCCATCGCCCAGGCGGCACAGGCCAGTTTCGCGCAAGCCGCCACCCCGGCCGATCTGGAGAACGCCAAGGCGCTGTACCTTGGTAAATCGGGCCGCATCACCGAGTTGATGAAGGGCATGGGATCCTTGAGCGTCGAGGAGAAGAAGTCACGCGGCGCGGCGATCAACCTCGCGAAGCAGGCGATCGAAGCCGCGCTCACAGCCCGCCGCCAGGCCCTGGCTGATGCCGAACTCGAACTCCAGCTCAAGGCCGAGGCGCTCGACGTGACCTTGCCGGGACGCCAGCGCGGGCAGGGCGGTTTGCATCCGGTGTCGCTGACGCTGGAGCGCATCGAGGCGATCTTCGGCTCCATGGGATTCGACGTGGCGCAGGGGCCCGAGATCGAAACCGACTGGTTCAACTTTACCGCCCTCAACACGCCCGAAGACCATCCCGCGCGTTCGATGCACGACACCTTCTATGTCGAGGGTGGCACTGACACCGCCCCGAACCTGCTGCGCACCCACACCAGCCCGATGCAGATCCGGCATGCGGTGCAGCACGTCAAGCAGCACCGCGCCACCATCGACGCCGGCCTGCCGATGCCCGAGATCCGTGTCATCGCGCCGGGCCGTACCTACCGCGTCGACAGCGATGCCACGCACTCGCCGATGTTCCACCAGTGCGAAGGCCTGTGGATCGGCGAAAACGTGTCCTTCAAGGACCTGAAAGTCGTGTTCACCGACTTCTGCCGCACCTTCTTCGAATCGGATGACCTGGTGCTGCGGTTCCGGCCCAGTTTCTTCCCGTTCACCGAGCCAAGCGCCGAGATCGACATCCAGTTTCAGAGCGGGCCGCTGGCCGGCCGCTGGCTGGAAGTGGCGGGTTCGGGCCAGGTACATCCGAACGTGGTGCGCAACATGGGGCTCGACCCCGAGAAGTACATCGGTTTCGCATTCGGCATGGGCCCTGACCGCCTGACGATGCTGCGCTACGGCGTGAACGACCTGCGGCTGTTTTTCGACGGCGACATCCGTTTCCTGGCGCAGTTCCAGTAACCCGCAAGCGCCACCCGCAGCGAGCCGTTCACCCGTCCACGCGGTGCGCGGCGCCTCCGTTTTTGCAGCAAAGAAGACACCATGCAGTTCCCTGAATCCTGGCTCCGAGAATTCTGTAACCCGCCGCTGAGCACCGCCGAACTCGCGGAAACCCTGACCATGGCCGGCCTTGAGGTTGAAGAGCTCAAGCCGGTCGCGCCGCCGTTTTCCAGAATCGTGGTCGGTGAGATCAAGGAAGCGGTTCAGCATCCGAACGCCGACCGCCTGCGCGTCTGCCAGGTCGACGCGGGGCAGGGCGGCCTCCTCAACATCGTTTGCGGCGCACCCAATGCGCGCGTCGGCATTCGCGTGCCAGTGGCCCTGGTGGGCGCCGAGCTGCCGCCCGCCGATGGCGACAAGGACGGAAAGCCGTTCCTCATCAAGACGGGCCAACTGCGTGGCGTCGAAAGCCAGGGCATGTTGTGCTCGGCACGCGAACTGAAGCTGTCCGAAGACCACGGCGGCCTGCTTGAACTTGCGGCCGATGCGCCCATCGGCGAAGACATCCGCACTCACCTCGCGCTGGACGACACGCTGTTCACGCTCAAGCTCACCCCCAATCTGGCGCACTGCCTGAGCGTCTACGGCGTGGCCCGCGAAGTTGCGGCACTCACGGGTTCGCCGCTGCACACGCCGAGCTTTCCGCCCGCCGAGGTGCGGCACAGCGCCACGCTGCCGGTGAAGATCAGCGCGCCGGACCTCTGCGGTCGCTTTTCGGGCCGCGTCATTCGCGGTGTCGATCCCAAGGCGAAGACTCCGCAGTGGATGGTCGACCGCCTGGCCCGCTGTGGCCAGCGCAGCGTCACCGCCCTGGTCGACATCTCGAACTACGTCATGTTCGAGCTCGGACGGCCATCGCACATCTTCGATCTGGACAAGATTCATGGCGGCCTCGACGTGCGCTGGGGTCGGCTGGGCGAACAGCTGAAGCTGTTGAACGGCAACACCGTCACGGTCGACGACAAGGTGGGTGTGATCGCCGACGAGCGCGAAGTGGAGTCGCTCGCCGGGATCATGGGCGGCGACGCCACCGCCGTGTCAGACGACACGCGTAACATCTATGCCGAAGCTGCGTTCTGGTGGCCCAAGGCGATCGCGGGCCGCTCGCGCCGCTACAACTTCTCGACCGACG
>JAQGNA010000114.1 GCA_028292075.1 Rhodoferax sp.
CTACGAGGTGCACGACCCCTCGGCCTACCTCACGCCCGACGTCGTGGCCGACATCGGCGAGGCGGAGGTGACCCAGGTCGGCCCCGACCGTGTGCGCTTGTCCGGCGTGCGCGGCCATGCCCGGCCGGCAACGCTGAAGGTCAACGTCTGCCATGCCACCGGCTGGTTCGCCGAAGGCGAGATCTCCTATTCCGGCGTGCGTGCCGAAGCCCGGGCGCGGCTCTACGGCTAAGTGCGGGACGCGCGCCTGCGCGGCCTGGGCCGGCTGCGTGTCGACCTGATCGGCGTGGCCAGTGTGTTTGCCGACGACGGCGGTGGCTGGCTGGCCGCCACAGCCGCCAGCGATGCGCGGAATGTTCGGGACGCCGGTGATTTTCGGGACGTGCGCGATGTGCGCCTGCGGGTCGCCATGAACCATGCCGACCGCCAGAGCGCCGAGCGCCTGGTGCGCGAGGTCACGGCGCTCTACACCTGCGGCCCGGCCGGCGGCGGCGGCGTGCGCACCGGACTGCGGCAGCGGCTCGGCACCGTCTCCTGCGCCATCGACCGGGGCCTGGTGCCGGCCAGCTTTCGTTTCGTGGAGGCGGCGCCATGAGCTTGCTGGCCACTTCCGCACCCGGCGTGACCGTGCCGCTGTACCGGGCAGCGCACGGCCGCACCGGCGACAAGGGCAACCGCTCCAACATCAGCGTGATCGCCTGGCACCCGGCGCTCTGGCCCTTGATGGTGGCGCAGATCACCGAAGAAGCCGTGTCGCGCCAATTCGCCTACCGCAAGCCGACCCGCGTGCAGCGCTACCTGCTGCCGCAACTGCAGGCCATGAACTTCGTGCTCGACGATGTGCTGGACGGCGGCGTGAACGACGCGCTGAACCTCGACAGCCACGGCAAGGCGCTGTCGTTCCTGCTGCTCGAACTGCCCTTGTCCGTGCCCGCTGACTTGCGCCATCACCTCGCCGGCCCCGACTGATCGCCGAGCCTGCGCGCATCGTTCATTTCACGCATTGCGATTTTTCAAACCAAGACTCAGGAGACACAACCCATGCCATACCGTTCGACCCGAAACCAGCTTTCTCCTTCCTCGGCGGCACGCGCTCAATCGAGCCGCCGCAGCATGCTCGCCGTGGCGCTGATGCTGGCCGCGGCGGCCACCGCCGTGGCCCCCGGCGCTGCACGGGCGCAGGCGTACCCCGCCAAGCCCATCACGTTCGTGGTGCCGTTCGCCGCCGGCAGCGCCACCGACCAGTTCGCCCGCGCGCTCGGCCAGTCCATCACCGAGCAGACCAGGCAGGCCGTGGTGGTCGACAACAAGGGCGGCGCCAGCGGCATGATCGCGGCCCAGCAGGTGGCACGGGCCGCGCCCGACGGCTACACCGTGCTGATCACCACCAACACCACGCATGCGGCGAACGAGCACCTGTACAAGAAGCTCTCCTACGACCCGGTGAAGGACTTCACACCGGTGACAGGTCTGGGCAAGGGCGGCCAGGTGCTGGTGGTGCGCGCCGACGCGCCCTACAAGAGCGTCGCCGACATCCTGGCCAAGGCACGGCAGACGCCGGGCAAGCTCAGCTTCGGCAGCGGCAGTTCATCGAGCCGGGTGGCCGGCGAGATGTTCAAGCAGATGAGCCATACCGAGATCCTGCACGTGCCGTACAAGAGCAATCCCAATGCGATCACCGACCTGCTCGGCGGCCAGATCGACATGATGATCACCGACACCTCCACCGGGCTGCCGCAGGTCAAGGCGGGAAAGCTCCGCGCGCTGGGCATCTCGACCGCACAGCGCAACCCGCTGCTGCCTGAAGTGCCCACCATCGACGAGGCTGGCGTCAAGGGCTACGACATGGGCTACTGGTTCGCCGCCTATGCACCCGCCGGCACACCGCCCGCCGTGGTCGCCAGGCTGCGCGAGCTGCTGGTGGCCGGCACGCAGAGCGCCCCGGCCAAGAGCTTCTTCGATGGCAGCGGCTCGGTCGCCTGGACCACCACGCCGGAAGGCCTGGGCCAGTTCCAGGCCAGCGAAACCGCGAAGTGGGGCCGCGTGATCAAGGCGGCCGGCATCGAAGCCGAGTAGGCCCCCATCACCTCGCCGTCGCCGCCGCCGTCGCCGGTTGTCGCGACGGCACCCGTGCACGGCACAGCGCGCGGCGCCCACCCATGGGCACCGCGGCGGGAGCCTGCACGCACCGTGTTCCCAGCGTGTTCCGACCGTGTTTCACCAAAACCATCCAAGCAGGAGACAAACCATGAGATCCAAGACCACCGTATCGACCCTGGCCTTCGCGGCCGCACTTGCCGCACTTGCCGGACTTCCCGCCTGCGGAGGCGGGGGAGGGGGAGGAGGGGGCGCCGCCATCACACCGGCGCTGAAGCTCAACATCACCGCCACCGAAGACTTCGCCGGCAGCTACGGCAGCGTCGGGGCCTACGAGAAAGTCACGGGCACGCTCTCGGGCGAGGTCGACCCCAAGGACGCGAAGAACGCCATCGTCCAGGACCTGGCACTGGCCCCCGTCAACGCGCGCGGCATGGTCGAATACCAGGCCGACTTCGTCATGATCAAGCCGAAAGACATGAGCAAGGCCAGCGGCGTGCTGCGCTACGACGCGCCCAACCGAGGCAACATCCTGACCATGGTCAACCCGGCCGCCACCCCGAGCGACGCCGTTTTTCTGGAGCGTGGCTACGTCATGCTGTATGCGGCCTGGCAGGGCGATGTGCCCAAGAGCTCGCCAGCCCGCCTCACCGTGACGGTGCCGGTGGCAAAGAACCCCGACGGCTCGTCCATCACCGGCCCCTACCGCAGCGAACTGATTCCGCAGGCCGCGACACCGGTGATGACTTTGCCGGGCGGCGTCTTCAACGGCAGCATGATTCCCTACGCGCCGGCCAGCCTGGACAACACGCTGCCCGGCTACAGCCTCACCCGCCGCATCAACGACACCGACCCGCGGGTCGCCATTCCGGCCAGCGACTGGAAGTTTGCCGACTGCAACGCCACCACCAACGTGTTCCCCGGCACGGCCGACGGCGGCAAGATCTGCCTGAAAGGCGGCTTCGATCCGGCCTACCTTTACGAAGTGGTCTACGTGGCGAAAGACCCAAAGGTGATGGGCGTGGGCCTTGCGGCATTGAGGGACACGGTGAGCTTCTTCCGGAAGGCCAGCGTCGACGCCTCGGGCACCGCCAATCCGCTGGCGGGCCGCATCACCAGCGTGATCGGGCAGGGCACCTCGCAGTCGGGCAACGCGATGAAGACCTTCCTGCACCTTGGCTTCAACCAGGCGCTGGACGGCGGCAAGGTGTTTGACGGCCTCTATGCCCACGTGGCGGCGCGCCAGACCAATGTCAACACCCGTTTCGCCGTGCCCGGCGGCGGTGGCGCCATCCGCACCGACCACACCGCCTTCGGCCAGACCGCTCCGCGGGCGCTCGACAAGGACTATGTCGACCCTCTCACCGGCCGCAAGGGCGGCGTGATGACGCGCTGCGCCGCCACCGCCACCTGCCCGAAGTTCTTTCTGGGCTTGTCGGGCACGGAGTTCTGGCAGCTGCAGGGCTCGCCGGTGCTGACCAACGCCGCCGGCACGGCCGACCTGGCGCAGCCCGAGAACGCCCGCATCTACTACTACAGCAGCACCCAGCACGGCGGCAACGGCGGCACTGCGAGCATCGGCTACAACCCGGTGGCCAACGTCTACCCGACCGGCACCGTGGCCCACCACACCGACACCTTTCGCGCGTTGTTCATCGCGCTGGAGGACTGGGTCGTGCGCAACACGCCGCCGCCCGCCAGTCAGGTGCCGCGCATCGCGGACGGTACGCTGGTGCGGCCGGCGCAGGTGGCTTATCCAACCATGAAAGGCCTGACCTGGGGTGTGCCCGGTGCCACCGGCGTGCAGACGCCCATTCCGGCATTCAACTACCTTGCGCGCTACAACAACTACGCGGTGCTCGACTTCGGGCCGCAGTTCATCCCGCAGGATGAATCCGGCATTGCCAGCATCTTGCCGCCGGCGGTGGGCGCCGAATACGCCATCCTGGTGCCGCAGGTGGACGCGTCGACCGGCCTCACGCGGTCCGGCATCCGCGGCGTGGAAGTGCAGGCGCCGCTGGGCACCAGCATCGAGTTCAACTACGTGGCCACGCCAGGCATCGTCGACCTCACCAGCCTCACGGGCAGCTTCATCCCCTTTCACAAGACCGAGGCCGCCCGGCTGGCCGCTGGCGACACCCGCCCATCGCTCGAATCGCTGTACGGCAACCAGGCCGGCTACGTGGCCAGTGTGACGACCGCGGCCAGCAGCCTGGTGGGCCAGCGCTTCCTGCTGCAGCGCGATGCCGACCTGCGCGTGCGGCAGGCGGCCAGCGCGGCGATCCTGCCGTAGGGCGTGTTGCGCCCGGCTTCGCTGTGCGGCCGGGCAGCGCCTGCCGCCATCGCTGCCCCGGTCGTCAGCGATGCAAGGGACGCGCGGGTGCGGGCACGATCGCGCGGCCGCTGTGGTTTTAGCCGAGGCGTGTTAAAACTCGCGGGCACCGCCCGCAAGGCTGCCTTTGCCGAAGGCCGCAGGCAGCATGTCGCACTAGGGTTTTGCCTAGTCGGTAGGCCATGGACGGGTTCAACAATGGCCGCAGCGTTCAAGTTCACCCCACAGATGGAGACTCTCCCATGCAGGTTCAACTCACGGTCAATGGCAAGGCGGCCACCGTCGACTGTTCACCCAACACCTTTTTGGTCACCGCGATCCGCGAGCACCTGAAGCTCACCGGTACCCACGTGGGCTGCGACACCGCGCAGTGCGGAGCCTGCACCGTCATCATGAACGGCCGCGCCATCAAGTCATGCAACGTGCTGGCCGCTCAGGTACCGGGCGCCGAAATCACCACCATCGAGGGCCTGGCCCAGCCGGACGGCACCATGCACCCCATGCAGGCCGCTTTCAAGGACTGCCATGGACTGCAATGCGGCTTCTGCACCACGGGCATGGTCATGAGCGCCGTCGATCTGTGCAAGCACCACCCCACGGCCAGCGAGACCGAGATCCGCGAACTGCTCGAAGGCAACCTGTGCCGCTGCACTGGCTACCAGAACATCGTCAAGGCGGTGAAGCAGGGTGCCGTGGCCATGGCCGCGGGCGGCTGAAGCGCCGTTAAAAAAATCAATCAGGAGACAGACCATGGGTGCTTCCGACTTCGCCAACCTGCCCAACATCGGGGTGGACATCCGCCGCAAGGAGGACTACCGCTTCCTGACCGGCGCGGGCCAGTACACCGACGACATCGTGCTGGCCAACCAGGCGCATGCGGTGTTTGTGCGGTCTCCGCATGCGCATGCGCATGTGAGGAGCATCGACACTTCGGCGGCCAGGGCGGCACCGGGCGTGGTCGGCATCTTCGTGGGCACCGATGTGGCCGACGACAAGCTCAACGGCCTGCCGTGCGGCTGGCTCATCACCAGCACCAATGGCGAGCCGATGAAGGAGCCGCC
>JAQGNA010000159.1 GCA_028292075.1 Rhodoferax sp.
GGTACACCGGCGTGGCCCGGTCGCCCTGCGCCACGCGCTGCATCAGCCAGGCGGCATGCACCTCGGAGATCATGTCGGCCGCCTCGTTGGACGCGGCGCCGTCCACGCCGATGGAGATCGGCACGCCAGCCGCCTGCAGGGCCATCACCGGCGCAATGCCGCTGCCCAGTCGGCCGTTGCTCTGCGGGCAGTGCGCGATGCCGGTGCGGGTGCTGCCGAGCAAGGCGATTTCTTCGGCGTCGAGCTTGACCAGATGCGCATACCAGACGTCGTCGCCCAGCCACTCGTGTTCGGCCACGAAGCGCACCGGCGACATGCCATGCATCTTCTGCACGCTGTCCTGGTAGCTCACGGTTTCCGACAGGTGCGAATGCAGGCGGATGCCCAGGCGGCGCGCGGTGCGGGCGCATTCGACCAGCTCGCCAGGCGCCATCGAGTAAGGCGGCGTGGTGGGCGCCATGACGACGCGGCGCATGGCGTCGGGGGCCGGGTCGTGAAAGCGCGCGGTGACGCGTTCGATGTCGGCGAGGTAGACGTCGAGCGTCTCGGGTTGCAGCGCCTGGGGCAGGTCGGCTTCGAGCTGGCGGGTGCGCGTGGCCCCGCCGCGGCACAGCACGAAGCGCAGGCCCAGACGCTCGGCTTCCTCGAACAGAATCGCCGAGCCGTCGTACGGCATGCCGGGGTAGTACAGGTAATTGTGGTCGGCCACGGTGCCGCAGCCCGACAGCGCCAGCTCCAGCAGCCCGATGCGCGCCGCGGTGCGGAACAGCCCTTCGTCGAACGCGCCACGAAACTGGTATGGCGTGGCGGCCAGCCAGGCCGTGAGCGGCAGGTCGATGCCGCCCGGGTCGCCCTTCAACAACGACTGGAACAGATGGTGGTGCGTGTTGACCCAGGCCGGGTAGACCACGCAGTCGGTCGCGTCGACGACGGTCTCACCCGGCTCGGGCTGCAGAACGCCGATGGCGGCGATGGTCTTGCCGGCGATGCGGATGTCAGGCCCGGCGAGGCGCGACGCCGCGCCAGGGTGGCCGCTCAAGATCGCGGCGGCATTGCGGATGAGCACGGATGTCATAGGTAGGACTCTATAGCGTTGACGACAATGATGACGGTGCTGGCGCGCGCCCCTTCCAGAGACACCGCGGAACGGGCTTTGCCAGGCCGCTGGTGTCGCCCCCGGCAAGCCTGTCCTGAGCTTGCCGAAGGGGGGGTTGGCGAAGCGACACGCAGTGCGCGCAGCCTGGGGGTGTTCAAGGGTGCGTACTATCGTGCCAGTGGCCCAGCGCCAGGTTCGAGAGGCACACCATGCTGATGAACAGGATGACGCCGGTGACCGAAATCAGCACCAGCGCCGCGAACAACCTCGGAATGTTGATCTGGAACCCGGCCTGCAGGATCTCGTAGGCCAGCCCCGCACCCGTGCCACCGGTGCCGGCCACGAACTCGGCCACCACCGCGCCGATCAGCGCCAGGCCGCTGGAAATGCGCAGCCCGCCGAAGAAGAACGGCAGCGCGCTCGGAATGCGCAGGCGGGTCAGCGTCTGCCAGCGGCTCGCGCCGTTGAGCCTGAACAGGTTCAGCAGCCCCGGGTTCACGCTGCGCAGGCCGAGCACGGTGTTCGACAGGATGGGGAACAGCGTCACCAGCGTGGCGCACAGCACCAGCGCCACCGTGGGGTTCTTCACCCAGATGATGATCAGCGGCGCGATGGCCACCACCGGCGTGACCTGCAGGAGGATCGCATAGGGGAACAGGCTGGCCTCGATGAAGCGGTTCTGCACGAACACGAAGGCGCCGACCACGCCCAGCACCACCGCGAGCGCGAAGGCCAGCATGGTGATCTTCAGCGTGACGGCGAGCGCGCTCAGCAGCGTGGGCCCGTCGGTGGCGAGCGTTCGCGCAATGTCGCTCGGTTTGGGCACGAGGTAGGTCGGCACCTGCCAGGCGGTGCACACGGCCTGCCACAGCAGCAGCAGGCCCAGGCCGAAGCCGATGGGCGCGATCCAGTTCAGCACGCCGGGGCGTTGCAGCAAGGGGGTTGTCATGGTGGACTCCTCGGGTTCAGTGCAAGTCGGCCGGGTCGCTGCCCGACATGAGCAGCGCCGAGAGTTCGCGGCAGTGGTCGGCGAACGCGGGCGAGAGGCGGTAGGCCTCGGAGCGGTCTGGCTCGGGCATGGGCACGTCGGCCATCAGCCGGCCCGGGCGCGCGGCCATCATCACCACGCGGCTCGAGAGGAACACCGCCTCGTAGATGCTGTGCGTGACGAAGACCACGGTGAGCCCTCGGGCCGCCCACAGCGCACGCAGGTCGGCATCGAGCCGGTTGCGGGTGAACTCGTCGAGTGCGCCGAAGGGCTCGTCCATCAGCAGCACGTCGGGCTCGGTGACCAGGGCCCGCGCAATCGAAGCGCGCATCTGCATGCCGCCCGAAAGCTCGCGCGGATAGGCCTTGCCGAACCGGCCCAGGCCCACCTGCTCCAGCGCGCGGGCGACGCGTCCATCCGCCTCGTTGCGCGGCACGGCATGCAGGTCGAGCGGCAGCCGCACGTTGGCGGCCACGCTGGCCCAGGGCATCAGCGTGGCCTCCTGGAACACCATGGCGGTCTTGAGGCCGGACTTTGCCGGCGTGTCGAAGCCGGCCCAGCGCACATGGCCGTGCGAAGGCGATTCGAGGCCGGCGAACATCTTCACCAGCGTGCTCTTGCCGCAGCCCGAGGGGCCGAGCAACGAGACCAAGTCGCCGCGCTGGATGCGCAGGCTCAGGCGCGACAGGGCCTGCGTGCCGTTGCCATAGGTCTTCTCGACCTGGTTGGCGTGGAGCACCGTTTGCGCGTCGGGCGAGAGCGTGAGCGGGGCCGCAGGGAGCACCTCGATGGGTGCAGCTTGCATCAGCATGGTGCG
>JAQGNA010000175.1 GCA_028292075.1 Rhodoferax sp.
CCGCAGCAGGCCGTCGGCCAGAACCTGGTCGTCTTCGGCGATGAGAATTCGCATGCTTGTCCCCTTGTTGTGCGCACGGCGTGCGCCGGAATTCTAGGTTGCGCCTGTGCTTTCCAGGTTGACGATCGTCATGCGAACCGATCGTGCACCGTGGTGAGGGTCTGCGTCAGCTGGCATACGCCTCCAGCCCGAGGGCCACGACGGTCGCGACTTCCTCGCCCACGGCGCTTCGGAATTCCGCCTCGGCCTGGCCAACGGCGTCCTTGAAGGCCTGTAGCCACGACAGGCCGGTGGCGGTGAAGACGACCCGGCGCGCCCGCGCATCGAGCAGGTCCGGCTCGCGTGTGACCAGGCCCCAGGCCTCGCATTGCGAGACCAGGTCGCCCATCGCCTGCTTGGTCATTCCGGCGCTGGCCGCCAGCTCGGTAAGGCGTGCACCCTGCGGGGGCAGGTGACGCGTGATGTGCACATGGGCGGCACTGACCTGTTCCCGCGCGGCAAGGTTGCTCAGGGCCAGCGGCACCTCGACGTTGCGTGCCATGAGGGCCAGCACGCGGGCGTCGAACCGGCGCAGCGCGTCGCCCATGAGCCGTCCAAGCTGGGTGTCTCGCCAGCGGTCTTCCGGTGATTTTTCACGCATGCTCAATGGTAAGCCAAACTGACTAAATAAAGCTATTGTGAATTTAAAGCATGGCCTTAAACTACTGTTCAAGCATCCAGGCTGTGGTCAATCACAGTTTGCAAGGTGCGCCAACTTATTGATCCACAAAGGAAATTTCATGGACGCACCCGTCAAGAACCTGACCGCCGGCAATCCCGAAAAAGCCAAGGCCCTGCAAGCCGCTTTGGCACAAATCGAAAAGCAGTTCGGCAAGGGCACGATCATGCGGCTCGGTGAAGGCGAAGTCATCGAAGACATCCAGGTGGTGTCGACCGGCTCCCTCGGCCTCGACATCGCGCTGGGCGTCGGCGGCCTGCCACGCGGCCGCGTCATCGAGATCTACGGCCCGGAATCCAGCGGCAAGACCACGCTGACGCTGCAGGTCATCGCCGAAATGCAGAAGCTTGGCGGCACCTGCGCCTTTGTCGATGCCGAGCACGCGCTTGACACGCAGTACGCGCAAAACCTCAACGTCAATCTGCAAGACCTGCTGATCAGCCAGCCCGACACCGGCGAGCAGGCGCTCGAAATTGTCGACTCGCTGGTGCGTTCCGGCGCGGTCGACCTGATCGTGGTCGACTCGGTTGCTGCACTCACGCCCAAGGCCGAGCTCGAAGGCGAAATGGGCGACAGCCTCCCCGGCTTGCAAGCGCGCCTGATGAGCCAGGCGCTGCGCAAGCTCACCGCGCACATCAAGAAGGCCAATTGCATGGTCATCTTCATCAACCAGATTCGCATGAAGATCGGCGTGATGTTCGGCTCGCCCGAAACCACCACTGGCGGCAATGCGTTGAAGTTCTACGCTTCGGTCCGACTCGACATTCGTCGCACCGGCACCATCAAGAAGGGCGACGACTCGATCGGCAACGAGACCAAGGTCAAGGTCGTGAAGAACAAGGTCGCGCCTCCATTCAAGACGGCCGAATTCGACATTCTGTTCGGCGAAGGCATCAGCCGCCATGGCGAAATCATCGACATGGGCGTCGAGGCCAAGATCATCGACAAGTCGGGCGCCTGGTACGCCTACAACGGCGAAAAGATCGGCCAGGGCCGCGACAACGCGCGCGAGTTCCTGCGCGAGAACCACGACCTGTCGCACGAGATCGAAAACAAAGTCCGCGAATCGCTGGGCATCCCCCTGCTGCCGGGGCTGGAAAGCAGCGCCCCCGAAGTCAAGACCAAGGGCAAGAAGGACAAGGACGCCGCCGAACTGGCCTGAGCACCGACGCGCACCCGTCAGGACCCTGGCCGCCCATGTCTTTCGCCCAGCGCCAACTCTCGCTCAAGGGACGTGCACTGCGCGCCCTTTCCGGGCGAGAACATTCACGCGCCGAGCTGGAGCGCAAGCTGGCCAAGTTCGAAGAGGAACCGGGTGAACTGCAGCGCGTGCTCGACGATTTGCAGGCCAAGGACTTCATCAGCGAGGCGCGGGTGGTGGAGTCGGTGCTGCATCAGCGCGCGCCGCGCATGGGGGCCGCGCGCGTACGGCAGGAATTGCAGCAGAAGGGCATTGCGCCCGACGTTGTGGCCGAGGCGGTGGCAAGCCTGCGCGACACCGAGCTTGCGCGGGCAACCGACGTCTGGCGCCGCCGCTTCGACCAACCGCCCCAAGATCCGAAGGAGCATGCCCGCCAGGCGCGATTCCTGATGGCGCGTGGGTTTTCGGGCGCCATCGTCGGCAAGCTGCTGCGCACGCCTCTCGACGACTGAAGTCATCAAGCGGAGACAACGGCGCAGGCCGTTGCGCCACCCGCCAAAAAGCGGAGTGCCGGCGCTTATAGGCCCAGCATCAACTTCAGGTTTTGCACCGCCGCGCCGCTCGCACCCTTGCCCAGGTTGTCGAGCCGTGCCACCAGCACGGCGTGCCGGAACTCATCGTTGGCGTACACGCGCAATTCCATCTTGTTGGTGTCGTTCAATGCCACCGCGTCGAGCTTGCCGCTTTCGGTGGGTGCTTCGACCGTGACCCATTCGCTGCCGGCGTAATGGTGCACCAGCGCGTCGTGCAGGTCGGCCGCCTCCGGCTTGCCGGGAAGCAGGTCGAGGTGGAGCGGCAATTGCACCAGCATGCCCTGCTTGAAATTGCCAACCGAGGGCACGAAGATCGGCCTGCAGGTGAGGCCGGTGTACTTCATGATTTCTGGCAAATGCTTGTGCTTGAGGCCAAGCGCATAGATCTCGAACGGCGGCGCTTCATTGCGCTCGTAGGCCTCGATCATGCTGCGCCCGCCGCCCGAGTAGCCGCTCACCGAAGGCAGGGCAAGCGGGGCGTCTTTGTCGAGCAGGCCGGCGTCCACCAGCGGGCGGATCAGCGCGATGGCGCCAGTGGCATAGCAACCGGGGTTGCCAACGCGCTGGGCCTGGGCCACCGCTTCACGCTGACCGGGCACCAACTCAGGGAATCCGAAGACCCAGCCGGGTGCCGTGCGGTGTGCGGTGGAGGCGTCGATGATCTTCGGCCTGCGACCGGGCAGCGAGTCGATCATGGCGACGGACTCGATGGCCGCGTCATCGTGCAGGCACAGGATCACGAGATCGACTTCACCCATCAGCGCCCGTTTCGCCGCCGGGTCCTTGCGAAGTTCTGGGGCGATGCTGACCACTTCGATCTGCGGCATGAGCTGCAGTCGTTCGCGGATTTGCAGGCCTGTGGTGCCGGCTTCGCCGTCGATGAAAACTTTGGGCATGTCGGTTTCCTGATGGGTTTCGGGTAAATCAGTATGGTCAGCCCGCGTCAGGTCTGATGAAGGTTCACCATGATACATTCACGGGTTGTCACCCGAGCGCCAGTCGTGGAGCCTCGCGCTCCCACGGGCGAAAACCATCCATTCCTGAGAGAGTCCTCATGAAGATTCACGAATACCAAGGCAAGGAAATCTTGCGCAATTTTGGTGTCCCGGTGCCTAAGGGCATTCCGGCTTTCACCGTGCAAGAAGCAGTCGAAGCTGCTCAAAAACTTGGCGGCCCCGTGTGGGTCGTCAAGGCGCAGATTCATGCCGGTGGCCGTGGCAAGGGTGGTGGCGTGAAGCTTGCCCGCTCGATCGAGGAAGTCAAGACGCTGGCCACCGAAATCCTGGGCATGCAGCTCGTCACGCACCAGACCGGCCCTGAAGGCCAGAAGGTTCGCCGCCTGCTGATCGAAGACGGCGCCGACATCAAGAAAGAATATTACGTGTCCGCGGTGACCGACCGCGCCACGCAGAAGGTCGCATTCATCGTGTCCAGCGAAGGCGGCATGGACATCGAGGAAGTGGCCCATTCCACGCCCGAGAAGATCACCACCGACTTCGTCGATCCGGCCACCGGCATGACCGACGAGTTGGGCAAAAAGCTGGCCGACGCCATTGGCGTGCCCGCCGGCTCGACGGCACAAGCCGTGGACGTGTTGAAGAAGCTCTACAAGATCTACATGGACACCGACGCGTCCCTGGTCGAGATCAACCCGCTGATCCTTGAAGGCAACGGCAACATCAAGGCACTCGACGCGAAGTTCAACTTCGACCCGAACGCGCTGTTCCGCCACCCAGAGATCGTGGCCTACCGCGATCTGGATGAGGAAGATCCGGCTGAAGTTGAGGCTTCGAAGTTCGACCTGGCCTACATCAGCCTGGACGGCAACATCGGCTGCCTGGTGAACGGCGCCGGCCTGGCCATGGCCACCATGGACACCATCAAGCTGTACGGTGCCGAGCCGGCCAACTTCCTGGACGTGGGCGGCGGTGCCACCCCCGAGAAGGTGACCGAAGCCTTCAAGATCATGCTGAAGAACCCGAAGGTCGAGGCCATCATGGTCAACATCTTCGGCGGCATCATGAAGTGCGACACCATCGCCACCGGCGTGATCACCGCCTGCAAGGCCGTGAATCTGTCCGTGCCGCTGGTGGTGCGCATGAAGGGCACCAACGAAGACCTGGGCAAGAAGATGCTGGCCGAGTCCGGCCTGCCCATCATCAGCGCGGACAGCATGGCCGAAGCGGCCGAAAAAGTCGTCGCAGCCGTCAAAGCCCGCTAAGGAATCGCCATGTCCATCTACATCAACAAAGACACCAAAGTCATCACCCAAGGCATCACCGGCAAGACCGGTCAGTTCCACACCGAAAAGTGCCAGGAATACGCCAACGGCAAGAACGCGTTCGTCGCGGGCGTGAACCCGAAGAAGGCCGGCGAGTCGATCTTCAACATCCCGATCTACGCCTCGGTAAAGGAAGCCGCCTCTGAAACCGGCGCTACCGTGTCGGTGATCTACGTGCCGCCAGCCGGCGCAGCAGCCGCCATCTGGGAGGCCGTTGAAGCCGACCTGGACCTGGCCATCTGCATCACCGAAGGCATTCCAGTCAGGGACATGCTCGAACTGCGCAACAGGATGAAGGCCAAGGAAGCGGCCGGCGGCAAGAAGTCGCTGCTGCTCGGCCCGAACTGCC
>JAQGNA010000188.1 GCA_028292075.1 Rhodoferax sp.
GCGCGTCGGCGCGTCCTCGGCCACCAGGGCCACCACGCCGGGGCTCACCGCCTCGGGTGCGATCAGCGCCAGCTCTGCGGGCGACAGCAGGTTCTCGGTCATGGCGGTGGCCGCCGTGGGCGCCAGGCAGTTCACGCGAACGTTGTTGCGTTCGCCTTCCAGCGCCAGCGTCTGCATCAGGCCCACCAACGCCATCTTGGCTGCGCCGTAGTTGGCCTGGCCGAAGTTGCCGTACAGGCCCGAGGACGAGGTCGTCATCACGATGCGGCCGTAGTTCTGTTCGCGCATCAGGTTCCACACGGCCTTGGTGCAGTGCACGGCGCCCATCAGGTGCACGTCCATGACCAGCCGGAAGTCGTCCAGCGTCATCTTGGCGAAACTCTTGTCGCGGAGGATGCCGGCGTTGTTGACCAGGATGTCCACCCGGCCCCATCGCGCGACCGCCTGTTGCACCATGGCTTCGGCCTGGGCTGGATCGGTCACGTCGCAGTCGTATTCGAACGCTTCGCCGCCGGCGGCCTCGATCTCGCGGACCACCGCGCGCGCGGCCGAGTCGGGGCGCGACGCGCCGACGTCGCTCACCACGACCCGTGCACCATGGCGGGCCAGTTCGAGCGCATGCGAACGGCCCAGGCCCCGTGCGGCTCCGGTGACGATGGCGACACGGTCTTGCAAAAGCTGCTGCATATTTTCCTTTTGGTTGTGGGGCCGTTGCGGCGGGCGGGCCAACCCGGCCGGTGCGGCGCAGGCGTCATCGTAGCCCGGATGCAACGCGCTCCGGTTTCGAGAAGTTCCAGATTTTCGGCCGGCCGCGACAGGGCGGCACCGCCTTGGTTTTCAGGCGCACGCGGTCGCCTCGAGCAGGGTTTTGAGCGCCCTCAGGTCGCGGCGGACATGGGCCACGTCTTGCTCGAACGCCGCATCGGCCACGCCCTCGAGGCGCAGCACGACGAAGGTCAGCACGCATCCGCCGCGGCAGGGCGTGACCCGGAAGGCGTTGTGGAAACGCTGGCCGTCTGGCAGCGTCACGTCGTGGTCGAGCACGCCATAGGCGTTCTCCGGCGCCATCTCCACCTGCACCGCTCCCATCGGGGAGTCGGCCGTCCAGCGGCCGTCCTTCTGCGCAATGCCAGTGGCCAGGCCAGACGCCCAGCGCGGCAGGTTCTCCATGCGCCGGGCAAAGGCGTACACGGTCTCGGCCGGCAGGCCGATGGTCTGGCTCACCACCTCGGCTTCAACCTCGGCTTCACTTAGACCCATCGGCCGCCCTTCAGATCATCGTTCGTTGACTTCAGGCGGAGAGCCGTGCAGGCCTTGCCGTGCCTTCCCGCCTGGTCTCTTACTTCAGCAGCGCGCCGTACATGGCCGTGCCGATCACGCCGTGTACCTGCGTGGTGGGGTGTAGCACATCCCAGTACAGGAAAGGCGCGAGGAAGCCGGCCTTCGGCACGTCGACGCAGGTGGCCGGGTTGCGGAACAGGCAGTCGACGGCACCGGTGCCCGGCGAGAGGAAGGCCAGCGCCGGCACGTCGGCATTGACCAGGCCGGTCTTGACCAACGTTTCGCCGAGTGCGAAGACGTCAACGCGGACGATGCGGATGCCGGGCAGTGTGGCCAGCGTGTTCAGGTTCGACGCCAGCAGCGCGTTGTGCGCCTTGGCAAGTGCCGTGAAAGTGGTGCTGGCCGTGGCGCCCTGCGCCTTGACGAGTGGGGTGCCGCCGAGGTCGGGCAGGTTCGGCACCAGGAAGTCGCGGGCACCCGCGGCGTAGAGGGTGCGGATCGACGTTGCAATGCTGCCGACCACCACATAGGGGTCGTGGGTGATGTTTTGCAGGTAGTCGTTCGCGCCCGACCAGACGACGTACAGCGCATTGCTTTTGGCGGGCTTGCCCGCGAGGGCCGTGGTGTAGAGCCCCACCTGGCCCAAGAGGCCCGGCACCAGGAAACCATTGGGCGTGGGGTTCTGCAAACCCGAGCCCGCGCCGCCGAAGGCGAAGTTCAAGCTGGCCTTCTTGTCGAGACCGCCCGCGACGAGATACGGCGTGACTTCCGCATTTGGTTTGCGCGACATCAGTTGCCACAGGTATTCGACCGCGACGGGGCCGTTGGAAAAGCGGCCTTGCCAGTAGGTCGCGTAGGGCGTGACCGAGGGCGGGACGGCAGGCACCATGTGCTGCGCGGTGGTGGCCGCGAAGTCGTTGCCCGTGTCCGAAAGGCTGTCGCCGAACACGAGCATGGCGCCATAGGCCGACGTTCCGGCGGCGGCCGACGTGGCCGATGTGGCTGCGAGTGCCACGCAAAGAGCGGCCAGCATGCGGCCTAGTAAATGCGAAATCCCGTTCATTGGAAAACCTCCCGATCAAGCTGTAGTAGTGGGTGCGCCGCCGCACCGCGAATAGCCCGGCTGGCGCGGTTCGCATGTTGGCCCGCCTTTGTCCTACAGTACCGTCCCACGCCGCCCCGTCCGTTTGTAGGGCAAGGCGCCGACCGGTGAATCACCTAGGAGATCGTGGGGTCATCGTGTGCAACTTCCTGAACAATGTGGCCTCCGGCATCCACACCCCGGCCTTGGTCCTTGTGAATCGTTGCACTGCCTGCACCGCTTTAACAGGGACGATGAATTCGGAGCACTACCGCATGCCAGCACCCACAGTCACCCGCGAGGACCTGCCAGGCGACGCGCCAACGGCCCATGCCGAGGCCGATCCCCTGTCGCAATCGGACGCCCGCTTGCCGGCCACGTCTTCGTGGACGGCGTTGGTCACCGTGGTCCCCGAGATCAAGCTCATGGTCGGGCTGGTGTCGTCGGCGGTGATCATCGCGGGGCTTTATTACGGGCGCGACATCCTGATGCCGCTGGGCCTCGCCTGTCTGCTCGGCTTCGTGCTGGATCCACTGGTGTCGCGCCTCAAGCGCTGGGGCTTGCCGCGCGTTGCGGCCGTGGCCGTGGTCGTGGCCTTCGCGCTCACGGCGCTCAGCCTGACCGGACTGTTCCTCGGCCAGCAGGTCAGCCTGCTCAGCGCCGAATTGCCCACCTACCAGTCCAACATCCGAGCGAAGCTGCATTCGGCAGGCGCCTTCATGCGGGCGCCGGGCATGTTCGACGGCGTGATCAAGACGCTCGACGTGGTGAAGAGCGAAGTGGACACCACCGTGCGCGAGCCCGCGGCGCCCGGCAAGGCCAAGGTCGGCCCGGCGATGCGGGTGCAGGTCGAAGAGGCGCCGCCTTCACCCATGCGCCGGGCGTTCGCCTGGTTCGAGGCGGCCAGCGGCCCGCTTGCGAGCGCCGGTATCTCCTTCATCTTCGTGGTGTTGGTGCTGCTTGACAGGCTGGACCTGCGTGACCGCCTGCTACGGCTCTGGGGCGGCAACCTGCACCAGTCGACCGACGCCATGGACGAGGCGGGTCGCCGGATCACGCGCTACCTGGTGCTGCAACTGGTGGTCAACATGAGCTACGGCATTCCGATGGGGCTGGGCCTGTGGCTGATCGGCGTGCCCGGGGCGTTGCTGTGGGGCGCGCTTGCGGCGCTGATGCGCTTCGTGCCGTACATCGGGCCGATGATCTCGGCGGTGTTTCCGGTGGCGCTTGCGTTCGCGGTCGACCCGGGCTGGTCGATGCTGCTGTGGACCGTGGGGCTGATCGTGGCGCTCGAGCTGCTCAGCAACAACGTCATCGAGCCCTGGCTCTACGGCAGCAGCACCGGGCTGTCGGCGATCTCGCTCATCGTCGCCGCCACGTTCTGGACCGCACTCTGGGGGCCGGTGGGCCTGATCATGTCCACGCCGCTGACCGTGTGCCTGCTGGTCATCGGCCGGCACTTGCCGCGGCTCGGTTTTCTCGACGTGCTGCTCGGCAGCCGGCCGGCCTTCGACGCGGCCACCCGGGTCTACCAGCGCATGCTCGCCGGCGACGTGGAGGAGGCCGTCGAGCTGGCGGTGGCCAGTGTCGAGGACGGCAACGTCACCAGCTCCTACGACGAGCTTGGGGTGACCATTCTGCGCATGGCGACCAACGACCACACCGGCGCCTCCACCGCCGAGCACCGTCACCGGGTGTTGACCGGCATGGAGGCGTTGCTGCAGGCGTTCGAGGACAAGCACCCCATGGCCGAGGCTGGCGGGGCGCCCGGGGTGGTGTGCATCGGCGGCAAGTGGGAGGTCGACAATTTGGCCGCGCGGATGCTCACCCATGCCATGTCGCTCACCGGCCATGCCGCGGTGTTCAAGCCGGCAGGCGCCGCCAGCGCCGATTACTTCGCATCCCTGGAGCTCGACGGCGTGCACACCGTTTGCATTTCGTATTTCAGCCCGGAGCCGCAGTTGCTGGCCAAGCACTTCTGCCGGCGCCTGCGCCGGCGCTGGCCCGACGTGCAGATCGTGCTGGCACTCTGGAACGCCCCACCGGCGCTGCTGACCGAAGGCGCGGGCGAACCACTCGGCGCTGCCGCCGTGGTCGCATCGATCGGCGAAGCGGTGGGCTGCGCCGCGAAGTTCTCGGGCAGTGCGATGGAAGAGGGTTTCACCTCGGCGGAGGTGCCGAAGGACGATGAAGACCGCGTCGCGGCGCTGCGCCGGAGTGGCGCGCTCGACGCCCGCGCCAAGCCGATCTTCGACGTGGCCGCCAAGCGCGCGGCCGACATCTTCGATGTGCCGATGGCCCTGGTCTCGCTGATCGACGGGCAGGCGCAGGATGTACGCGGCGCTTTTGGCAGCCTGCCGCCCCCCGAACCGTCGTCGGCCGAACCGGGCCTGACGCCGGAAGATCTCAACCTGGAGCGGGGGGTGTCTGTTTGCGCCCACGTGGTCGCCAGCGGCAATACCCTGGTCGTGCCGAATGTGGCACGCGACGTCCGCTTCGCCGGCAACACCGCGTTGCGCGGCAAGGGCCTGCGGTTCTATGCGGGCGCCCCGTTGCGCGATGCCCAGGGCCATGTGCTCGGCACGC
>JAQGNA010000217.1 GCA_028292075.1 Rhodoferax sp.
CAGGTGAGCCAGTGGCCCGGCGTGGTGACGGTGGGCGTGTTCGCGCACCAGAAGGCCGATGTGTGCCTGCTGGGCACCAACGCCGGCGTGAAGACGCTGAAGTTCTGAGCGCACTCGCCGCCCCTGCGGGCAGGCCGGCCTTTAAAACTGGATGCCGCCGGGGTTGGTGTTGGAGCGGACGTTGGCCGGCGGCGCGTTGACCGGTGCTGCGTTGCCCGGTGCCGCGTTGCCTGGGGCCGCCGCAGTGCCGGCAGCCCGCGGCGCCGGGGCTTCGATGGGCTTGGCCGCCACCAAAGGCGCCGGGCTCGGTGCGCGGTAGCTGGGGGGCAGCTGCGAGGTCTTGGGGTAGGCCGCCGCGTCGAGGTATTGCGTCCACTCGACGTCTGAATAACCCTTGAGCTGTTGCCCACCGATGGTGCCGAAAGGCAGGTTGCCTTCGCCGCTGATGCGCTTGAGCGCGTCGATGTCCTCGTTGGTGGTGATGGTGCGCTCGGTAAACGGTACGCCACGGCTCACCAGCAGGTTGCGCGCCGCACCACAGGGCACGCAATCCGGCGCGGTGTAGAGCGTCACGGGAAAGCGCTGCACCACCTGTTGAAGCTCGTAGGGCAGGCCGGCGCTGGTGCTGCGGCCCGAAGCCGCGGCGGTATTGGCCACGCTGGCCCTGCCGGGTGCCAACGGCGGAGGCGGCTGGTCGGAGAACGAGACCTTGCCGTCTGGGCCCACGATGCGGTAGACGGTTTGCGCCTGAACGCCAGCGACGGCTGCGGTCAGCAGCGCCAGGCAGGCCAAGCCACGGGTAAGTTTCGACAGAGCACGCATGTCCATGGTCATCGTTGTTCCTGCTGGTTCGTCGGCAATGAAACCCGGCCCCCAGGGCCGCCGGTCACGCCATGCCCTGGTGGCGAAGAAGGGCGTCGAGCGTGGGCTCGCGACCGCGGAAAGCCTTGAACGACTCCATCGCCGGTCGGCTGCCGCCGGCCTCCAGGATCGCTTCGCGGTATTTTCTTCCGGTTTCGATGTTTGGCAATCCGTCGGCTCCCGCGGTCTCCTCGAAGGCCGCATAAGCATCGGCGCTCAGCACCTCCGCCCACTTGTAGCTGTAGTAACCCGCCGCATAGCCGCCAGCAAAGATGTGGCTGAAGGTGTGCACCGAGCGGTTGAACTCCGGCGCGGGAAGCACCGCAACCTCGGCGCGCACGTCGCGCAAGAGCGCCATGAAGTCGCCGGCCGGATCATGTGCGGTGTGCAGCAGCATGTCGAACAGCGAGAACTCGATCTGGCGCAGCGTCTGCAGGCCGCTCTGGAAGTTCTTGGCGGCGGTCATCTTGTCGAACAGTGCGCGTGGCAGCGGCTCTCCGCTGTCGACATGGGAAGTCATGTGCTTCAGCACGTCCCACTCCCAGCAGAAGTTTTCCATGAACTGGCTTGGCAGTTCGACCGCGTCCCATTCGACGCCGCTGATGCCGGAAACGTCGCGCTCGTTCACCTGGGTCAGCATGTGGTGAAGTCCGTGGCCGAACTCATGGAACAGCGTGGTGACGTCATCGTGTGTGAGCAGCGGCGGCTTGCCGTCCACGCCGCTTGCGAAGTTGCAAACGAGTTGCGCGATGGGCGTCTGCAGCCGCTGGTCATCGGGGCGCAGCCAGCGCGCACGCACGTCGTCCATCCAGGCGCCACCTCGCTTGCCGGTGCGGGCCGACGGGTCGAGGTAGAACTGGCCCACCAGCTGCGGCGCCAGGCCTGCGGCGCCGGTTCGCTCGATCCGGTAGAACTCCACCGAGGGATGCCAGACCGGCGCCACGTCCTTCCGGATCGACACCTCGAACAGCGTCTCGATGATCTTGAACAGACCGGCCAGCACCTTGGGTGCGGTGAAGTACTGCTTGACCTCTTGCTCGCTGAAGGCATAGCGGGCTTCCTTCAGCTTCTCGCCCACATAGGCCCAGTCCCAGGGCTGCGGATCGGCCAGGCCCAGTTGGCTGGCGGCGAATTCGCGCAGGTCGGCCACGTCCTTGAGCGCATAGGGGCGGGCGCGCACGGCCAGGTCACGCAGAAAGGTCACCACTTGCTCGGGGGAGTCGGCCATCTTCGCCACCACCGAGATTTCGCCGAAATTGCGGTAGCCGAGCAACTGCGCTTCTTCGCGGCGCAGCGCCAGGATCTCGCGGATGAGTTCGGTGTTGTCGTACTTCGCGGATTCAGCCGGGGCCTGGTCGGAGGCTCGGGTCACATAGGCGCGGTACAGCTTTTCGCGCAGCAGGCTGCTTTCGGCAAACTGCATGACCGGCAAATAGCAGGGCATCTTCAGCGTGAGCTTGAAGCCGGCGCGACCATCGGCCTTGGCCGCCGATTGGGCGGTGGAAAGCACGTCTTCCGGCACGCCGCCTACTTCGTCCACCGTGGCGTAGTAGGCGAAGGCATCGGTCGCGTCGAGCGCGTTCTCGCTGAATTTCTGGCTCAACTCGGCCTGGCGTTCCTGGATTTCGGCGAAGCGGGTCTTGGCGTCGCCGGTGAGGTCGGCACCGCTCAATACAAAATTACGCACGGCGTTGGCATGGGCGCGACGCTGTTCGGCATTCAGCGCGGCGGGGTCGATAGCCTTGTACTTGGCGAACAAGCGCTCGTCGGCGCCCAGGCGCGTCCAGAACTCGGTGACCACCGGCAGCGCCGCGTTGTAGGCGGCCCGCAGCGCCGGTGTGTCGGCCACGCTGTTGAGGTGGCTCACGGCGCCCCAGGCGCGGCTCAATTCCTCGGTAGCGACATCCAGGGTGGCCGCGATGGCGGTCCACTCGGCGGGAAAGTCGGGCTGCGTGACCTTTTCAAGGGCGGCGCTGGCGCGGGCCAACAGGATGTCCATGGCCGGGGCCACGTGTTCCGGCTGGATCTTGTCGAACAGCGGCAGGTCGGCGAAGTCGAGGAGCGGATTGGCGGTGCTGGAGGGTGTCATGGTCGTTAGGTGGCGGCATGCCGAGTTGGTTCAAGGGCCGGACCGGATTTCGGTCAATCGCTGCGATAGGCAAATAGCAAGATGGCCAGTAGTTGGCCACGACCGATCAGGCGCCGGCTTTTTCGGCCGCGGTCAGGGTGTTGACCAGCAGCATGGCGCGGGTCATGGGGCCGACGCCGCCCGGCACCGGCGTGATCCAGCCGGCCACCTGGCGCACGCCTTCGAAGTCGACGTCGCCGCACAGCTTGCCGGCGTCGTCGCGGTTCATGCCCACGTCGATCACGACCGCGCCGGGCTTCACCATGTCGGCCGTCAGCACGTTGCGCTTGCCTACCGCGGCCACCACCACGTCGGCCTGCAGCGTCATGGCCTTGAGGTCGGGCGTGGCACTGTGGCAGATGGTGACCGTGGCGTTCTGTTGCAGCAGCATCAGCGCCATTGGCTTGCCCACGATGTTGCTGCGGCCGATGACCACGGCATGCTTGCCGCGGAGGTCGTAGCCGATCGATTCGATCATCTTCATGCAGCCGTAGGGCGTGCAGGGCCAGAAGCCTGGCTGCCCCACCATCAGCGCGCCGGCGCTGGCCACGTGGAACCCGTCCACGTCCTTGGCCGGGGCGATGGCCTCGATCACCTTGTGGCTGTCCATGTGGCGCGGCAGTGGCAGTTGCACCAGGATGCCGTGGACTGCCGGGTCGCGGTTCAGGGTGTCGATGCGGGCCAGCAGGTCGGCTTCCGACATGTCGGCCGGGTGGCGTTCGAGCGTGGCTTCGAGGCCGGTCTGCTGGCTGTCGTTGACCTTGTGCTTCACGTAGACCTGGCTGGCCGGGTCTTCGCCCACCAGCACCACGGCCAGGCGCGGCGCGATGCCCCGGGCCTTGAGTGCGGCGGTGCGGCCGGAGACTTCGGTGCGGATCTGTTGGGCGAGGGCGTTGCCGTCGATGAGTTGGGCGGTCATGTGTTGGTGAGTGGGGTGGACCGGTGCGGATGGGAGGGCCGCGGTGATCGTGAGAGGGATGATGGCGCCTGGGGCGTTTCGGTGCAAACCGGGGTCACCGCGGGCTGAATGCAAAACGCCCGCTGGCAGGGGCAAGACGGGCGTGGTTCGCAGCGAAAAGTTGCGTCAGGATTTTGGCGCCTGCTGTCCGAGGGCGATCTTCAACAGGTCGGCCACGGTGTTGGCATTGAGATTTTCCATGATGTTGGCACGGTGCGCCTCCACCGTCTTGATGCTGATGCCCAGGTCGTCGGCGATCTGTTTGTTCAGCCGGCCGGCGACGATGCGCTCGAGCACCTGGGTTTCGCGCGAGGTGAGCTTCGACAGCAGCGCGCCGCGGCTGGCGGCCTGCTGGTAGTCGGTGAACGCGCCCTTGGCATGCTCGAGCATCCGCTCGACCAGGGTCACGAGTTCGTCTTCCTTGAAAGGCTTCTGGATGAAGTCCATGGCGCCCTTCTTCATGGTGTCGACCGCCATGGGCACGTCACCGTGGCCGGTGATGAACACGATGGGCAGAGGCGATTTGCGCTCGATCAGGCGGTCTTGCAGTTCGAGCCCCGTCATTCCGGCCATGCGGATATCGACGATCAGGCAGGCGACCTCGCGCTGGTCGTAGCGGCTCAGGAACGACTCCGCCGAGTCGAAGCAACGCACGCGGTAGTCCTTGCCCTCGAGCAGCCATTGCAGCGAATCGCGCACGGCCTCGTCGTCGTCCACCACATAGACGGTGCCTTTTTTGGGAATCAAACTCATGCAGTCACTCCGGAGTCTTTAGGAAAATCTTGTTGGGAAATCGCCGGGCGATGGGACGATGAATCGGCCATGGCGGTGACGGGAAGGCCGGCTTCGGCAGCAGCCTGGGCCGAAGCCTGGGCAGAAGCCGGTGGCGAAGCGGAGCTGGTCGGTGCCAAAGCGTGTTTTGCCAATGGAATCCAGAACGTGAAGCGGCATCCAGTGCCTTCGCTTCCATTGTAGAGGTTCTCCGCCTGCATCCTTCCCATGTGGGATTCGACGATGCTGCGGCACAGGTTGAGCCCGATGCCCATGCCCTCGGCCTTGGTGGAGAAGAAGGCCTCGAACAGGCGTTCCTTGACCTCCGGCGCCAGTCCCTTGCCGGTGTCGGTCACTGAAAATTCGACGCCCGGCTTGTCGTCTTCCATCTTGGGCAGCACCCGCAGCTCGATGTTGCGGTTGGCCGTCGGACGCTCCGCCAGGTCAATGGCCTCGGCCGCATTGCGGAGCAGGTTCACCAGCACCTGCTCGATCAGGATCGGGTCCACCAGCAGCCTGGGCAGGCGCGCCGCAACATAGTGGCTGAGCCGCACGTTGCGCCGGCGCAGCTCGATGCCGGCCAGCTCCACCGCCTCGAACACCATGTTCTCCACGTCCGACAGGCTGCGGTTGGGTTCACTGCGTTTCACGAATGACTGGATGCGCTGGATGATCTGGCCGGCCCGCTGTGCCTGGCGCGCGGTCTTCTCCAACGCGGCGATGAGGTCGGCCTCGGCAATGCCCGCGCCGTTGATGCGCGAGATGATGCCGTTGCAATAGTTGCTGATGGCGGCGAGCGGCTGGTTCAGCTCATGGGCAACGCTCGATGCCATCTCGCCCATGGTGATCAGCCGGCTCGAGCTTTGCGCGCGTTCGGTCTGCGCGGCATATTGCTCCTCGGCGCGGCGCCGCGGCGTGATGTCGGTGGCGATCACCATCTGCACCAGGCGGCCGTCCACCCAGCTCAGGTACCGCGAACGTACCTCGAGCCATTTGCCCAGCGTGGGGGCGAATATTTCCGCGCTTTCGACCTCGGTGCTGGTGAGGCTGTCGGTGGGCAGGCCGGCGAACGAGTCGACATCGTCCAGCGCTTCGTCGTTCTCGGGCGTGACCGGCATGCCGGCCTGGGCGACGAGTTCCTCGTGGCCGTCGGTCTGCACGCCGAACCAAAGGCGGTAGAGCTTGTTGGCGAACAGCAGCTCGTGGCTGTTGATGGGCGCGACCGACACCGACGCATCGAGCGCTTCGAGCACTGTGGTGAAGCGTTCGTACGATGCCGACAGCTGCTCCCTGATGCGGTTTGGCTCGGTGATGTCGGTCATCGAAGTCATCCAGCCCGTTTGCTTGCCGATCGCATCGATGAGCGGCGACACATACAGGCGGGCGTCGAAGATCGAGCCGTCGCGGCGCTTCACGCGGACCTGGAAGCCGGCGGGCGTGGAGCGGCCATTCAGCTCGTCCTCGAGCCGGGCGACCAGGTAGTCTCGGTCTTCCTCGGGCCAATAGACGAAGGGCGCGGTCTTGCCGATGAGCTCGGATTCATTCCACCCCGTCATCTGGCAGAAGGCCGCGTTCACGTAGCTGATGCGGCCCTGCAGGTCGAGCGCGCGCATGCCGGTGAGCATGGAGTTCTCCATCGCTCGGCGGAAATTGGTTTCGGCCACCAGCGCCTGCTGGGCTTGCAGCCGGCGGCGGGTGTGGCGCCAGTTGCCGATCAGCATCCACGCCGTGAGCACGCTCAGCGCACCGACCAGCCAGAACAGGCCGCTGCCGATCACGCCCTGGGAGGTACGGTAGGCCTGGGCGCGCAGCACCAGGCCATTGCCGACCGGCGACACCGGCACCTCATAGGCCGCGGCCTGGCTCGACCAGGGCATGAAGCGGCTGCCCACCGGGCGGATGGGCAGGGCGTTGCCCGCCAGCACCCGGCCGTTGCCGTTCAGCAGCGACACCGCGTACTTGGCCTGCACTTCGGACGGCACCCCGTAGCGCAACAGACCCTCGTTGGCGTATTCGGCCAGCAGCACACCGGAGAAGCGACCGCGGTCGTTCAGCGGAATGTGCAGCTGGAGCAGCGCAACCGCCTCGTTGCCGGCCGGCTGCGCATAGACCGGCTGCTGCAGGTCGCGTGCCAGGCTGAAGGTGCTTTCGGTGTCCCCGCCGGGCCGTAGCACCTGGTCCGGCACACGGGCCTGTGCGGGCGGCAAACTGGGCGCGGAATAGGCGGCCAGGGTGCGGCGGCGTTCGTCGATCCAGCTCACCGTCTGCACCTCGGGGTACTGGGCAATCAGCGATTCGGCGCGGCTCAAAAACTCCTGCGGGTCGACTTCTTCGTTGGAGATGTCGCGGGCGATGCGCATCAACTGCTCCTGTCGTTCGAGCAGTCGCAGGCGGATTTGCTGCTGGGTGTATTCGACGTCGCGCTTCACCGCCTCCTGCTCGCGCTCGACCTCCTGCAACCGCAGGTACATGAACGAGGAACCAATGGCCGCAAAGAACAGAAGCACGGCGATGAGCGGGGCGAGCATGGCATAGCGGTCTTGCCGATGCGGCGTCTGCCGCCGCCACCATCGACGCCACCAGTTGCCGCTCTTCGGAGGCGGACGGCTGGGGCTGAGGGGCGAGGGGCGCGAGGGCATGCCTCAAGTGTAGGGGAGGTGTGTGGCTTTTAACGCGAAAACAGGCGGTCATCTGCGGGGTAACGCGTGCATCAAAAATCACATTATGAAATCAACAATCGCATGTTGAAATAGCTTCGCAAATATGAGAAACTAATTGCGTCAGTTTGAAAACTGTCCATCCACGCTTCAAAATAACGTCACCAACAAGAGGAGACAACGCATGTCAGCATTACCTGAGAACCATGGCTCTGCCGCGAACGACGCGGACAACCAGGAAACCCGCGAGTGGATGGATGCCTTGTCGGCCGTCATCCAGAGTGAAGGTCCGGACCGCGCCCATTTCCTGCTTGAGCAACTGCTGCAGCACGCGCGGGAGCAGAGCATCGACATGCCTTTCTCCGCTACCACGGGCTACGTCAACACGATCCCGGTGGACCAGGAAGAGCGCTCGCCGGGCAACCTCGAAATGGAAGAGCGCCTTCGCGCGTACATGCGCTGGAATGCGATGGCCATGGTGGTCAAGGCCAACCGCCTGCACCCAGCCGACGGCGGCGACCTGGGCGGCCACATCGGTTCGTTCGCATCGCTGGCCAGCATGTTCGGTGCCGGCTTTAATCACTTCTGGCACGCCGAGAGCGAAGGCCATGGCGGTGACTGCCTGTACATCCAGGGCCATGTGTCGCCGGGCGTCTATGCCCGCGCCTACCTCGAAGGCCGCCTGACCGAAGAGCAACTGCTGCACTTCCGCCAGGAAGTTGACGGCAAGGGCCTGTCGAGCTACCCGCATCCGAAGCTGATGCCCGAGTTCTGGCAGTTCCCCACGGTGTCGATGGGCCTCGGCCCGCTGATGGCCATCTACCAGGCGCGTTTCCTCAAATACCTGCACGCCCGCGGCATTGCCAACACCGAGAACCGCAAGGTCTGGGTGTTCTGCGGCGACGGCGAGATGGACGAAGTCGAATCCATGGGCGCCATCGGCCTGGCTGCGCGCGAGAAGCTCGACAACCTGGTCTTCGTCATCAACTGCAACCTGCAGCGACTGGACGGCCCGGTCCGCGGCAACGGCAAGATCATCCAGGAGCTCGAAGGTGAATTCCGCGGTGCCGGCTGGAACGTCATCAAGCTGATCTGGGGCAAGGAGTGGGACCAGCTGCTGGCGCGCGACAAGGACGGCGCGCTGCGCAAGGTCATGATGGACACGCTGGACGGCGACTACCAGGCCATGAAGGCAAACGACGGCGCCTTCGTCCGAAAGAACTTCTTCGGCAAGGATCCCCGCACCCTCGAGATGGTCGCCAAGTTGAGCGACGACGACATCTGGAACCTGCGCCGCGGCGGCCATGACTCGCAAAAGGTCTACGCGGCCTTCCATGCGGCCGTGAACCACAAGGACCAGCCGACCGTGCTGCTGATCAAGACCGTCAAGGGCTTCGGCATGGGCAAGATCGG
>JAQGNA010000225.1 GCA_028292075.1 Rhodoferax sp.
GCATCGACGGCGAAGACATTACGCGGCTCAAGCCCCATGAGCGCCTGGACCGCGGCATCGTGCTTTGCCCCGAAGGCCGCCGGTTGTTCCCGGACCTGACCGTGCACGAGAACATACGCGTCGGCGCCTACCGGCTGCGCGACGGGCGCGAGTTCCGGCGGCGCCTGGAATTCCTCCACGAGATTTTTCCACGTGTGGCCGAGCGCAGCCGGCAGCTGGCTTCCAGCCTGTCTGGCGGCGAGCAGCAGATGGTGGCCATTGCCCGCGCCCTGATCAGCAAGCCACGCATCCTGATGCTGGACGAGCCCACGCTTGGCCTGGCGCCAAAGCTGATCCTCGAGGTCGCAAGGCTGGTGCAACGGGTTCATGCCGAAGGCATCACCGTGGTGATGGTGGAGCAGAACGCCAAGCTCGCGCTGAAGATTTCCGACCGCGCCTTCGTGCTCGAGACCGGATCGGTGAGCCTGCAGGGCAGCAGCACCGAACTGCTGGCCAGCGACGAAATCCAGGCCGCCTATCTGGGCGGACACAGCGGCTGAAACGCCCTCCCCGCCAGTCTTCATCCGTACCCGCATCAGTCTTCAAGGAGCCTTTCATGAACATGCCCCGCCGCGGTTTCCTCATGGCCGCCACCACCGTGGTGTCGTCGCTGCTTGCAGCCCCGGCACGGGCCCAGGTCGGTGCCGACTACCCGAACAAGCCGATCCGGCTGATCATCTCCTTCCCTCCGGGCAGCACGTCCGACCTGCTGGCCCGGCGCGTCGGCGACCACGTCGCCAAATCCATGGGTCAACCGGTGGTGATCGAGTCCAAGCCCGGGGCGCAAGGCGTGATTGCGGCACGCACCGTGGTGCACGCGCCGAAGGACGGCTACACGTTGCTGCTGGGCACCAATTCGTCGCATGCGGCTAACCTCTACCTGGTCAAGGACCTGGGCTACGACCCGCTCAAGGACTTCAGCCCCATCACGCAGTTCACCACCAACCCGCTGCTGCTGGTGGTCAATGCCGACTTGCCGGTGCGCAATCTTGCCGAGTTCATCAAGTACGCCAAGGACAGGCCAGGCAAGCTTAGCTACGGGACGGGCAACACCGGCGGGCAGGTGGCGGCGCAGTTGCTCAAGGCGCAAGCGGGGATCGATGCGGTCGGCGTCAACTATCCCGGTACGGCCCAGGCCAGCACCGACCTGGCCGCGGGGCGGCTGGATTTCATGATGATCGACCCGCTGGTGATTCGACCCTTCGTGCAGTCGGGCAAGGCGCGGGTGCTGGGCCTGACGACACGACAGCGCCTGCCGTCCATGCCGGAGGCCGTGCCACTCGCCGAGTCCGGGCTGCCCAATTTCAACTACGAGTCATGGGCCGGCCTGTTCGGACCCGCCGACCTGCCGCCCCTGGTGGCGCAAAAGCTGGCGAAGGCCTTCATTGCCGCCGTGAACGACGCGGACACGGTGGCCTACTTTTCGAGCCTCGGCATGATTGCCACGCCCAGCAATCCCGAAGCCTTTCAGGCCTTCACGCAGGACCAGATCAAGGTCTGGGCTCAACTGGCGAAAGACTCCGGGCTTTCGCCGCTCTGAGGCAGCTTGCGGGCGCGATCGGACCACGCCGGGCCTCGTTGGCGCCATCCAGAATACTGAACGCCGCGACCCGAAAAAAGCCATGGACGCATCAAAGGGGCCAAGCCTAAACTGCCCCTCAAGCATCACCGCGATGGGTTGCGCAGGGGCCTAAAAATGGGGCCTCTCGCAGCGCTCCTGAAACCGGTTTTGCACATGGCACGCCAACCATAACAACGCGCATCAAGACAAGGCATACGGACATGGCATTAAGCTCCTCATTGACCTCCTCTTCCCCCGCCAGCACGGCCCGCTACAACGAAGATTTCGCCCTCGTGTTGACCCGCTTCGCGCGTGCGTTGACGATCGACAAATTACCCGCCGCCGCACGCGAGGCCGCCAAGCTCAACATCTTCGACACACTGGCCTGCGCGGCTGCCGGCTCCAGCGCCATGGCCGTACCCGAGACACGGGACCAGGCCGTGGAATGGGGCGGCGCGCAACAGGCCAGCATCTGGGTCTACGGCGACAAGCTGCCGGCCCATTTGGCCGCCTGGGTCAACGGCACCATGGCGCATGCGCGGGACTACGACGACACCCACGACGCCGCCGTGCTGCATGCCGGTGTCTCGGTCGTGCCCGCGGCGCTGGCGGCGGCGCAGTTGCGGGCCGTGACGGGTGAGGTGGCCCCCGGCGCCGACCTGCTGGCCGGCGTGGCCGCGGGCTTGGAGACCATCTGCCGCCTGGGCGTCGCCACGCAGATCAGCATCATCGAGAGCGGCTACATGTACACCTCGCTGCTGGGTTACTTCGCCGCCACCGTGGCCGCGGCGCGGGTGCTGCAACTCGACGAAGTCCAGTTCGTGAACGCCTTGGGCATCGTCTATTCGCAGGTGTCGGGCAACCACCAGGTCACGCGTGACGCGGCCCTGACCAAACGCATCCAGCCGGGCTTTGCGGCCATGGCGGCATTGCAGGCGGTGCAGTTGGCCAGGCGCGGCATCCGCGGCACACAGGCCACCTTCGAAGGCATCGATGGCTTCATCCGCGTCTACCTCCATGGCCGCTGCGACAGCGACGCCTTGCGCGACGGCCTGGGCCAGCGTTTCGAATTCACCCAGCTCAGCTACAAGCCGTATCCGTGCTGCCGCTTCAACCACCCGGCCATCGACGCGGCGCTGCAGCTGCGCCGCGACCACGACATCCGGCCCGAGGACATCCGCCGCATCCGCGTCGGCCTGAACCACCAGGCGCATGAGGCCGTCTGCACTCCGATCGAGGTGCGCCAATCCCCGCGCACCATCGTGCAGGCGCAGTTCAGCATTCCCTACACCGTGGCCGTGGCGCTGATCGACGGTGCCGTCAAGCTCGGCCACTTCACCGAGACCGCGCTGGCCCGCGCGGACCTGCTGGCGCTGGCGCGCAAAGTGCAGCCGGCGGTAGACCAGGACATCGAGCGCAGCAGCGGCCGCAACATCTCGCCGGTGGTGCTGCAAGTCGAGATGAACGATGGCCGCTTCTTGCACCAGCGCATCGACATTCCGCTAGGCCACCCCAGCCGCCCCATCGGCCCGGCCGAGCTCGATGCCAAGGTCGAGGACTGCATGCGCACGGCGGCCTTGCCGATGCGCGGCGACACCGCAACCGAACTGCGCCGCCTGGTCATGCAACTCGAAACGCTGGACGACGCATCGGCCTTGGTGCGGACGTTGCAGGCGGCCCGGGCCGCACCCTTTTCTGGAGACAAACAATGACCACCCTCTCAAATCCCACACGGCGCGCCGCATGTCTCGGCCTGCTGACTTCCGTTGCCTGCGCATCCACGCTGGTGTTGACCCTGGCCAGCCCCGCGGCCCTGGCGCAGGACGCCTGGCCCAGCCG
>JAQGNA010000261.1 GCA_028292075.1 Rhodoferax sp.
TTGCGCTGGTGGGGCTGGCCGCCATCAACCTCGGCGCGCCGCTGGCGCCGTTCTCGCTGACGGTGATGATCCTCGTGGCGGCACTGCCCAGCGCCAGCAACGTCTCCGTGCTGGCCGAACGCTTCGGCGCTGACACGGGGCGGGTGGCGCGGATCATCCTGCTGTCGACGGCCGCGGCGTTCCTGACGTTTTCCGGGGCGGTGGCTTTGTTGCGGTGACGGGCTCGCCGGTGGGGTTGTGGACGCCACTGTGAATAAGAGCACCGGCTAAGAACGTCGTCTCAGGCGCTCTCTCACGTCTCCCCGCCGCAAAGCTCAAATCGTCTGCGGATCCACATCGATTGCCCAGCGCACCATCCCCTTCGCCTCGGGCGCCGTGCGGGTGGCGCGCAGCACGTCTTGCCACGCCGCGAGAAACCGCTGCAGCGCCGCGCGCGAGGGGCTTTCCATCAGCATCTGCGCGCGTTCGATGTTGGCCACGCGCTGGATGGTCATGGGCACGGCGGGGTAGCGGGTCACGTGTTCTGCCGCCGTCAGCTCGGTTGACGCGGCGCTGGCCAGGGTGAGGAACGCCTGGGCCGCCTCCTGGGTGCGGGCTTCGGCGCGCACCAGGGCCTGGAAGCTGAAAGGCGGCATGCCGGCGACCTGGCGCTCTTCGAGCTGGTTGTCGGCGAAGGCGGGGTAGTCGTGCCGGCGCAGGGCAGCGAAAAGCGGGTGCTGCGGGTTGGAGGTCTGGACCCACATCTCGCTGGCCTCGGCCTGGGCGGCGTCGCGGCCGGCGCGGCCGCCGGCCTGCATCAACAAGCTGAACAGGCGCTCCGGCGCGCGGAAGTCGCTGGAGAACAGCGCGCCGTCGGGGTTGATGGCGGCCACCAGGGTGATTCGGCGGAAGTCGTGGCCTTTGGCGATCATCTGGGTGCCCACCAAAATGTCGACCTCGCCGCTGTGCACCTGCGCCAGCTGTGTCTCCAGGGCGCCCTTGAGCTTGGTGCTGTCGGCGTCGATGCGCGAGATGCGAACGGCGTTGCCGTCGGGGCGCGTCACGCCGGCCATCAGTTCGGCCAGTTGCTCCTCGAGGCGCTCGGTACCGCGGCCCAGGGGCGCAATGTCGATGTCGCCGCAGGCCGGGCAGGCGCGTGGCACGCGTTCTGCAAAGCCGCAATGGTGGCAACGCAGGCTGCGGTCGATCTTGTGGAAGACGCGGTATGCGCTGCAGTTGGGGCACTCGCTTTTCCAGTCGCAGCTGCCGCACGCCAGCACCGGCGCATAGCCGCGCCGGTTCAGGAACACCATGCTCTGCTCCCCGCGGGCGATGCGCTGCTGGATGGCGTCGATCAGCTGCGGCGCGAACACGGTCTTGCGCTGCTGCAGGTTCATGTCGACCAGCCGCACCCGCGGCAGCGCGCCGGCGCCGATGCGCGAGGGCATGGCCAGGCGCTGGTAACGTCCTCCTTCGGCGGCAGGGCGGCTGTGGTGCCAGCTCTCGAGCGACGGCGTGGCCGAGCCGAGCAGCACCTGGCAATACGGTGTGGGCACCGCCGGCTCGTCCTCGCCTGGGGCCATCAGGGTGTTCTCCAGGTGGCTGCGGTACACGGCCAGGTCACGCGCCGAGTAGCGCGCGCCTTCCTGCTGCTTGTAGCTCGGGTCGTGCTCCTCGTCGACCACGATGAGCCGCAGCCTTGGCATGGACGCGAACACCGCCATGCGCGTGCCGAGCACGATGCGTGCGCCGCCCCGCGTGGGACCGTTGTGGGCCGACAGCCAGCTCTTGAGGCGCTGCGGCGGCGTCATGCCGCTGTGCATGGCCACGACCGCGTCCGCTCCGAAGCGGGGCTCGAAGCGGGCCCGGAACCGCGCCTCGAGCTGCGGCGTGAGGTTGATCTCGGGCACCATCACCAGCGCCTGCGCGGCGGGGTCGGTCTCGAGCAGGCGCTGCACCAGCTGCAGGTAGACCTCGGTCTTGCCGCTGCCGGTGGCGCCAAACAGCAAAAACGGGCCGGCCGCTCGACCGCACTGCGCCACCGCTTCGGCCTGCTCCGGGCTGAGGGTGGCCGCCGCGATGGCCGAGGACGCATCGGCCGTCGACTGCGCACCCGCGCGCTTCAGCCGCCGGCCGAGCTGGGTGGCACTGAGATCTCGCAGTTGCGGCGGCAGGGCGGCCAGCGCCACCTCGCCGATGGACCGCTGGTAGTACGCGGCCGCGAACTGCACCAGCCGGCGCCAGGCGGGGCTGAGTGGGGCGATGCCGTCGAGCACCGCCGCCACAGCCCGCAGCGCCACGCCGTGGTGGGGAAGGGGCGTGTCGCGGTCCGGCGCGGGCTCGGCTGGCGCGTCCCACACCACCCCCAGCGTCTCGCGCTTGCCCAGCGGCACCCGCACCAGCAAGCCGGGCGTGAGCGGGGTTTCGCCGAGATAGGTCAACGGCCCCGCCACGGCGCTGTGGGCCGGGGTCTGAACGACGATGGAAACCGGATGGGTCATGCAAGGGCTGAGCGGCTGGCGGTCGAATGGATGAGCTTGCTTTGGCGTTTTGTTGATGTGAACTTGCGAAAGCGCGCTTAAGTCATTGATTTGAATGTGAAATAGTAGCCATCCAGAGAATCTGTGGATAACTTTGTTGATATCCCCCCCGCAGCGGCCGCGAAGCCTTGTAAATCAAGGGCTTCATTGAATTGCCTGTCAAAAAAGCAACGTTACGGCCTTATATGAATCAACGACTTGCGAGCGCTATTGGTTTCGTAGCGTCCGCTGGTGGCTTACGTCTTGCCGCAAGCCCCGCCATCGATTTTTTGTGCATAAGTAAGTCGTCGGAGCGTGGCCTCAGCGCAGAAAAGTGTTATACAAGCCGGAAATCCGTTGTCGTACCACTGCATTCGTTCGCCTGCCGCCCGAATCGTGTTCACTCAGCGCGGATCTGGCGTGACGCCCGGTGCACCGCATCGACGAGCACTCCAACATGCTCCGGCGGCGTGTACTGGCTGATGCCATGTCCCAGGTTGAAGACATGCGTCGGCCCGGTGCCTTCGCCCTGGTGCGGGCGGCCAAAGCTGCGCACCACCCGTTCGGCCTCCGCCTCGATCTGCGCCGGCGGAGCGAATAGCACGTTCGGGTCGATGTTGCCCTGAAGGGCCTTGCCGGGACCGCCGGTTTGTCCACCCACCTGCGCGCGCGCACGCGCCAGGTTGACCGTCCAATCCAGGCCCAGCACCTCGCAGTCGAGGCTCGCCATTTCGTCCAGCCACAACCCGCCGCCCTTGGTGAAGACCAGCCGCGGAATGCGCTGGCCGTCGTGCTCCGTCTTCAGCTGGCGCAGCACCTGCTGCGTGTAGGCCATGCTGAACGACTGGAACGCGCCGTCGGCCAGCACGCCGCCCCAGCTGTCGAAGATCATGACCGCCTGAGCGCCCGCCTCGATCTGCGCATTCAGGTAGGCGGCCACGGCATCGGCGTTGACCTGCAGCATGCGATGCATCAGGTCGGGCCGGCTGTAGAGCATGCTTTTGACCAGGCGGTAATCGTCCGAGCCCTTGCCTTCGACCATGTAGCAGGCGAGCGTCCACGGGCTGCCCGAGAAGCCGATCAGCGGCACGCTGCCGTTCAAGGCACGGCGGATTGACGTCACGGCGTCGAACACGTAGCGCAACTTGGCCATGTCCGGCACCTGGAGCGCCGCCACGGCGGCTTCGTCGCGCACGGGCGATGCAAAGCGCGGACCCTCGCCCTGGGCGAAGCTGAGGCCCAGGCCCATGGCGTCGGGCACGGTGAGGATGTCGCTGAACAGGATGGCCGCGTCGAGCTTGTAACGCGCCAGGGGTTGCAGCGTGACCTCGGTCGCGTAGTCGGTGTTGGTGGCCAGGCCCATGAAGCTGCCGGCCTTGGCGCGGGTGGCGACGTATTCGGGCAGGTAGCGGCCGGCCTGGCGCATGAGCCAGATGGGGGTGTGGTCGGTGGATTGGCGCAGGCAGGCGCGGAGGAATGTGTCGTTTTGGAGGGGGGCGAACATGGAGGGATTGTCGCAGGCGGGCGGGAATGGGCTGCAGACAGCAAAACGGCAAAGGCCGCGTCATCAATGTTAATGTATGCAGGCATACACTTCCTAAAGGCAGAAGCAGATGCACAATCATCGCTCTACTTTGGAATATAAAATGAAATTACCATCAGTTTTGCGGTCATTGCTGGGTTCCGCGCTCCTGTATTCAGCCGCATCGTGTGCCGTAGCAGATTCTTTGAAGATTTTCCAGATTTTTAGCGATCCCGGCAGGACAAGGCCCAGGCCGATGGAACCTTATCAAATCATTTCCAACGGGAAAACGATTCAATCAAGCGTTACAGATGCGCAGGGAGCAGTCATTACCAAGAACAGGGTCGCGGGAACGAGGCAAGAATTTTTACTCCGAATTTACGGGTTCGGTGCTTATGCCGTCGTCGTGGACCCAGTTAATAAAGTGAAAACCACGCATATTCACGGCTCGGAATCAGAAAGTGGTCAAATCACAGACTGCTATTCGGATAGTGAAAAGTGCAGTGGATCAGGATTCTACTGGATTCGAATAATCGGTTTGGACAGTGACTTCTCATCTGAGCCGTACACGATTTTAAAAAATGGCAGTGCCATTCGTGGTTCATTAGAAGAAAGTGGTTATACATTTGTCACACAAATGGATCCCAAAAATATTTCAG
>JAQGNA010000280.1 GCA_028292075.1 Rhodoferax sp.
GCCGCGGTGGTGCAGGATGCAGCGCAGGCGGAGGTGGCGCGGCACGCCCTGCCCGGCGCCGAAGTGCTGGTGCAGGACCTGCTCGACGACGCCGCCTGCGCAGCGCTGCCCGCGCGCGCGGCCGAGGCGCTGGGCGGGCTGGACGCGTTGGCCTGCTGCGCCGGCATCTTCTTCAAGAAGGGCTCGGACGACACCACGCTCGACGAATGGCGGCAGACGCTGGCGCTGAACCTCACGGCCACCTTCGTGCTGGTCCGCGCCGCGATCGCGCAGATGCGCAAGGCCCCGTTGCCGAACGCCAGCGTGGTGGTGGTTACCAGCCAGATCGGCCTGGTCGGCCATGCGCGCGGCGCGGCCTATGCGGCGTCGAAGGCGGGCTTGAACGGCCTGGTGAAGTCGCTGGCCCTGGAGTGGGCGGCAGAGGGCGTGCGCGTCAACGCCGTGGGGCCGGGCCCGGTGGAGACCGCGATGGTCGCGCCCACGATGGCCGACCCGCTGGCGCTGGCCGCCATGCGGCAGAGCATCCCCATGGGCCGCCTCGGCCAGCCAGAAGAGATCGGCGAGCTGATCGGCTTCCTGTTGTCGCGGCGTGCCTCTTTCGTCACCGGCCAGGTGGTGTGTGCCGATGGCGGTTTCACCGCCCGTTGACATCTGCGCAGACGAATCCACCATGCCTTCCGTCGCCCTCACTGCACTGGCCCCGGTGATCCGCAGCAAGAACGCCGGACCGACCCAGCTCACCATCGACCTGTTCTTCGCGAGCGACAACGGCTATGCGCTGGCGGCGGCCAGCATGGCGCTGTCGTGTGCCGGCGTGGCCTCGCTCTACGGCCTGGCGCCGGCCCAGGTGCAGCGCCATCTGCTGCCCGGCATCCGGGCGATCAAGTTCGCCATGCCCAGGGCCATCTGTGCCGGCGACCCGGGCGATGGCGATGTGTACGGCGCCCAGCAACACGCGCCGCTGCTGGAGGTGATGCTGTGAGCGCGGTCGCCAGGCTGCTCGCCACCCACCGGCCGGCCGACGGCCCGCTGCGGGTGCTCTCGGCCTCGGGGCAGCTGGGCTACGGCATTCCAGAGCCGGCCCTGGCGCAGGGCCTGCTGCGCCGGCCGCACTTCATCGGCTGCGACATGGGCTCCATCGATCCGGGGCCGTATTACCTGGGCTCCGGCGAAATGGCGGCGCCGCCGAGCATGGTCTACCGCGACCTGGCGCTCGTGCTGCGCGCCGCCGTGGCGCAGCGCATCCCGCTCATCATCGGCAGCGCGGGCACCGCCGGGGCGCGGCCGCAACTCGACGCCACGGTGGCCATCGTGCGGCAGATCGCGCAGGACTTCGGGCTGGACTTCAAGCTGACCACGGTGGCCAGCGACCTGACGGGCGCGCAAGTGGTGGCCGCGTTGCAGGCCGGCGCGCTCACGCCCATCGGGCCGATGGCCGAGCCCACCGAGGCCGAGGTGCTGTCGTGCCGCCACATCGTCGGCCAATGCGGCACCGAGACGTTGGCCCGCGCGCTGCGAACGACCCTGCCCGACGTGCTGATCTGCGGGCGCGCCTGCGACACCGCCATCTTCGCCACGCTGCCCGAGATGCTGGGCTACCCGGCGGGCCTCAGCCTTCACATGGCCAAGATCATCGAGTGCACGTCGCTGTGCTGCCAGCCCGGCGGGCGCGACGCGATGCTGGCCGAGCTGTCGATGGACAGCTTCACGCTGGAGAGCATGAACCCGGCCTCGCATGCCACACCGGCCTCGGTGGCCGCGCACGCGCTGTACGAGCAGACCGACCCTTTCGAGGTGGAGGAGCCGACCGGCGTGCTGCGGCTGCAAGACGCCGTGTACGAGGCCGTGGACGCGCACCGCACGCGCGTGCGCGGTGCCAGCTTCGTGCCCCGGCCTGTGCCCACGCTGAAGATCGAGGGCGCGGCCTGGATCGGTGCCCGCGCGGTGCTGATCGCCGGCGTGGCCGACCCAACGCTGCTGCAGATGCTGCCCAAGGTGCTGACGGCGGTTACGGACCGGGTGAGGGGACTGATGCCGGGTGACTGGCAGGTGTTTCCACACATTTACGGCCAGGGCGCGGTGCGCCCGCTACCGTCCCATCAACAGAGTCGGCACGAGGCCGGGCTGGTGGTGGAAATCATCGCGGCCGATGCGGCCATGGCCCGCGCCGTCGCCGGTGTCTTCAAGCAGAATCTGCTGCACTACGGCTACCAGGGGCGGGTGTCCACGGCGGGCAATCTGGCCTTCGCCTTTACGCCCAGCGAGCTCGACGCGCACGCGGCCTACCGTTTCGTTCTCTACCATGTGATGCGCAACGCCCCGATGGAGGACATCTTCCAGATCGAGGCCGAGGACATCCGTGGCGCAAGCCATGCCCATGCCCCCGAGGATGGACAGAAGATCGACGGAAGATCGACCAAAGAAGCACGCGCATGAACGCCAACCTCCCCCTTCCCAAATACCATCAGATCTACCTGGTGCTGCGCGAGCAGCTGCAGGAAGGGCGCTTCGTCAACGGCGTACCCGCCGAGGTGGTGCTGAGCAAGCAGTTCGGCGTGGGCCGTGTCACGGTGCGCCGCGCGCTCGAGCAGCTGGCGGACGAAGGGCTGATCACGCGCGAGCCGGGCCGCGGCACCTGGCCGGCCCGCAACACGGGCCAGAAGGCCGCGGTCGGCTTCTTCGAACACAGCGGGCAGGCCCGGCCCACCCGGCTCACCGGCCTGCTCGAGAACCTGGTCAGCACCAGCCTGCGCACCACCGTCGCCCTGCGCGAATGGCGCACCATCACCGCGTCCGAGAGCGTTGCCAATGCACTGGCGCTTGCGGTGGGCGACAAGGTCAAGAAGGTGGTGCGGGTGCGGAGTTCGGACGACGGCCCCGTGTCGCACATCACCACCTACCTGCCCTACGCGCTGGCGCGCAATTTCGGCCGGCGCGAGCTCGGCAACAAGGCCATCCTTCTGCTCCTCGAAGAGGCCGGGGTCGAGCTCGGGCGCGCGCACCAGACGGTGTCGGCCCGCCAGGCCGACGCCACCATCGCCAGCGAGCTCGGGGTCGCCGTGGGCAGTGCCCTGCTGGCCGTGCGCCGACTGGTGTTCGACACCGACGAGCGCCCGGTGCAGTGGCTGCACGGCCTGTACCGGCCCGACCGCTACGAGTACCAGATGGAAGTCTCCAAGGTGGGCAGCATCGACGCCAAGATTTCCGTGAACGAGAACGTCTCGGGGTGATCCCGGGACGCGGCACCACCCCTTATCGCAGAGCATTCCCATGACCAACCAAACGTTGCCGCCCAGCACGCTGGCGCAAAAGCTCATTGCCAAGGCCGCTGGCCGCGACCATGTCACGCCCGGCGAAATCGTCAACTGCCAGGTCGACCTTGCGATGTTCCACGACTCCTCCGGCCCGCGCCGCCTGAAGCCCATGCTCGAAGAGCTTGGCGCCGAGATCTGGGACAAGTCGAAGGTCGTTTTGGTCATGGACCATTACGTGCCCGAGCAGGACGACGACTCGCGCCGCATCGTGCGCATCGCACGCGATTGGGCTCGCGACCAGGCGCTGCCGCATGTGTACGACAGCATCGGCATCTGCCACGTGGTGCTGCCGCAGAAGGGGCACCTGCGCCCCGGCATGTTCTGCGTCGGCGGCGATTCGCATTCGCCCACCGGCGGTGCCTTCGGTGCCTACATGTTCGGCATCGGCAACACCGAGATGTTGGGCGTGGTGGTCACCGGCGAGATCTGGCTGCGGGTGCCGCGTACGCTGCGCATGTGGTGGGACGGCCAGCTGCCCGCCGGCCTCACCGCCAAGGACATGGTGCTGCACATGATCGGGCGCTTCGGCATGAACGGCGCCGACTACCAGGCGGTGGAGTTCTGCGGGCCGGCGGTGCAGGCGCTGTCGATGCCCGAGCGGATGACGCTGTCGAACATGAG
>JAQGNA010000283.1 GCA_028292075.1 Rhodoferax sp.
GGCACCAGCGTGTTCTTCAGCGCATGTCCGAAGTGGATGACACGGTTAGACAAACCACGCGCGCGGGCGAACTTGATGTAGTCCGTGCGCAGCACTTCGAGCATCTCGGCCCTCACCAACCGCATGATCAGCGTCAGCTGAAACACCGCCAGCGTGACCGCGGGCAGCACGACGTGGTGCCAGCCGTCGGCCGTCAACAGGCCCGACTGCCACCAGCCGACCTGCACCGTCGCACCGCGCCCGAAACTCGGAAACCAGCCCAGGCCAACCGAGAAGACCAGGATCAGCAGAATGCCGATGAGGAAGGTGGGCAGCGACACCCCGAGCAGCGAGATCATCATGAACGCCTGGCTCAGAAAGCGACCCCGCCGCAGCGCTGCGTACACCCCCATGGGCACCCCCAGCACCAGCGCCAGCACCGCCGCCACGACGGACAGTTCGACCGTGGCGGGAAGGCGTTCGGCAATGAGGCGCGACACCTTGGCACCCTGGCGCAGGCTCAGGCCAAACTCGCCCTGCGCGGCATGCATCAGGAAGTGCCAGAACTGCACGAAGAAGGGTTTGTCGAGGCCGAGTGCGGCGCGCAGCTCGGCGATCTGCGTCGGCGTGGCGTCCTGCCCCAGCAAAAAGACGACAGGATCGCCGACGTACTGGAACAGCAGGAAGGCGATGAACGCCACGGCAATCATGACGATCACGGCCTGGATCAACCGTCGGAGAATAAATACGAGCATCTGCGGCTTGGAAATAGCATGTCATGCTAGCAGAGCAAGGGCCGTGCCGGTCCGCGGGTTTCCTTGACTTGTGAAGGAAACGATTCGCGCATCGGATTGGACCATTGACGCCCCGCGCATGACCGCCGCATGCACGTTTCTGGTGGCCGATGCACGCCCACGAGCGCGAAAGTCACCAGCGCAGGACTAAAGTCAACGCTTGGTGACCGCTTCGATGACCGCAGGCGAAATGCGCACCGCGCCATACCAGGCGCTCGATGTGGATTCGGTGTTGTCGCTGTCGGACATGATGGCAACGCCGATGAGGGCGCCAGGCGCCTCGCCGAACGCCGTTTCGAAGTCGGCTCGAATGTCGCGCTCGTAGTCGATCCACTGGTTAAGGCGGGCGGGGCCGGACTCCATCACGATCGAGCGAATGCGGTCGGTGCGCGGGCTGGCAATGACCGAGCCCGGCGGGCGGCTGTTGCACCACACATACATCAGCGTGGCATACGGCATTTCCTCGCCGGTCAGCGCGCGCGCCAGTTCGGACAGCATGCCGTCCCTGGCCGACAAGCGCGAGCGGTCGCCTTCGAAGGCGAGCATCACGCGCACCGGCGAATCATCGTGGTCGCGCAAGCCCATGTTGGCGCCGGGAATGAGGTGCGGTACCTTCCAGGCGAAACCGATCTGGCCCAGCTGCGCCGGCTCGATGCGCACCGTCTGCCGCATCATGCTGGCCGAACCGTGGGAGTCGCCGAAGACGGCCTGGCGGCCATCGACGCGCACCGCGGAATACCGCGTCGTCTTCTTGCCCGGGAAGGTGCGCGAGTGCCAAGTGTCGCCCGAACCCTGCCACACCGGTTGCCACGCCAGGTCGACCTGGGGCGGCGCTTCGACCGCCTCAGCGGCGTCGTCCGATGCGCCGGGTGACGTGGCGGGTGACGTGGCGGGTGGCACGGCGGGTGGGCTCGCGCACGCAACCATTAGGCCCATCGCCAAGACGCCCAACGCCCGTGAAAGAACGAGGACAGTCGTCTTCGTGCGGTCAACCTTGGTATTCACTCGTTTTTTCCTGCACAGGACCACTTCGAACAAAGCGGCTCCTCATTAAAAAACCCCACCGTGTCGCCACGATGGGGTTTTGAGTTTTTATCCCGTTGCTAGCTTGCGCCAGCGTTGGAATTAGAACGTGTGGCGAACGCCCGTGCCGAACAACTGGCGCTTGACGTCGGTAGCACCGTTGTTGACTTCCGACTTGATGGTCAGGTAGCCAGCGTACAGGGTGGTGCGCTTGGACAGGTCATAGGTACCCAGCAAGCTGATGCCGGAACCCTTGTTGTCGCCGCCATTGGCCAGCGTCGCGTCGCTCTTGGCATGGGCATAACCCAGGGCCACAGCAGCTGCGCCGAATGGAACGCTCACGCCGACTTGGTAGTCCTTGTCCTTCGTGCCAGCCGAATTCTTGGCCGTGTTGTAGGAAGCGACCAGCTTGGCGACGCCGAAATCGTACGAACCGCCGAACAGGTGGTACTTGCGGGTATCGTTGACGGTGGTAGGACCATTGGCGATGCTGCCCAGGCCGCCTGCGGTCGTGATGCCGGAACCGCCGAACAGGTTGGTGCCGCCGCTAGCGGTTTGCTTTTCCTTTTGGAACGCATAGCCGACAACCAGAGGACCGTTGGCATACTTCAACTGAGCGTTGACGTTGCTCGAAGCCGAGGTCGTAGCGGTCTTGTCTTCGCCGAAGCTGTAACCGACCTTGCCGCTGAAGCCACCGAACGATGGCGACTCGTACTTGATCGAGTTGTTGGTGCGGTTGACGTAGTCTTGAATGCCGGTGCCCGACACAGCGCCCCACACGGCGAACGTGTTGGAGTCGTAGTTGTGGTCGATCTGGCCATGCAGGTCGTCG
>JAQGNA010000305.1 GCA_028292075.1 Rhodoferax sp.
GCTGCTGGTGGAGCACGACATGGACGTGGTGTTCGGCATCTCCGATGTCGTCACCGTTTTTGAACTCGGCCGGGTCATCGCCAGCGGCGAGCCGGCCAGCGTGCGCGCCGACCCGCGTGTGCGTGAAGCCTACCTGGGGAGCGCGGCATGAGTGCGTTGTTGAAGCTTGACGATGTCAACGCGTTCTATGGTTCCGCGCACATCCTGCACGGCCTGAACCTGACCGTGAATGCCGGTGAACGCGTGGCCCTGATCGGCCGAAACGGCGTGGGCAAGACCACGGTGGTCAACACCATCCTCGGCCTGGCCACCATGCGCAGCGGCCGCATCGAACTGGGCGCGAAGACGCTGCCCCGCCCGCGCCCCTACCTCGCCGCGCAGAACGGCGTGGTGGTGGTGCCGCAGGGCCGGCGCATCGTGGCCAACCTCACGGTCGAGGAGAACCTGCAGCTCGGCGCCGCCGTGGGCCGCAAGGGGCCTTGGACGGTGCCCGAGATCTACAAGCTGTTCCCCATCCTGCAGGAGCGCGCACACACGCCCGGCACGGCGCTCTCGGGCGGCCAGCAGCAGATGCTGGCGGTGGGCCGGGCGCTGATGGCCAACCCCTCGCTGATCCTGCTCGACGAGCCGACCGAGGGCCTGGCCCCGGTCATCGTCGACCAGCTGGGCGTGATCTTCAACCAGGTGGCGGCGCAGGGCACGGCCCTGCTGCTCATCGAACAGAACATGAGCCTGGTGGTGCGCGTGGCCGAACGCTATTGCGCCATGGCCAAGGGCTCAGTGGTGGCGCAGGGGCCGGTGGAAAACACCCGGCAGAGCCTGCACGACCTCGAAGCCCACGTGATGGTGTGACGCAGATTTTCCACAGGTGTTGAAAAGCGTAGCGAGGAAGGTCAGCTGCAAGGCGCCCGGAGCGCAGGAACCGGAACGTACTTTTGTACGTGAGGATTCCCAGCACCGCGCAACGCGCCTCAGATGGCCTCCGCAGTAGCTTTGCAACACCTGTGAACCGGCGGCCGGACCGACTCCGGCACTTTGATTCAGGAGACAACCATGTTCAAGATGAAAACCCTGCAGCGTTCACTCGCCGCCGTTGCCCTCACCAGCCTCCTGCCCTTCGCCGCCATGGCCCAGGCCAAGGAGCCGGTGAAGGTAGGCCTGGTGTCGTCCAAGTCGGGCGTGTTCGCCCAGCAAGGCGAAGAAGTGATGCGCGCCGTCCAGTTCGCCATCGACGAGGCTAATGCCAAGGGCGGCGTCGACGGCCGCAAGGTCGAGGTGACCACCGGCGACGACGAGGGCACGCCCGATGCCGGCCGCCGCGTGGCCGAAAAGATGGCGCGCGACGGCTACAACCTGCTGATCGGCGCGATCCCTTCGTCCATCTCGCTGGCCATCGCGCAGAACCTGGACCGCTGGGACGCGGCCTACTTCGCCGTGGCCAGCAAGTCGGACAAGCTCACCGGCGACACCTGCAAGCCGCGCAGCTTCCGCACCAACCACTCGGACGCGATGGACATCGCCATGATCAACGAGCTGGCCAAGGGGCTGAAGGAGAAATCGTTCGCCGTGCTCGCCGCCGACTACGTGTGGGGCCGCGACTCGGGCGAATCGTTCAAGAAGGCCGCCGAAGCCGCCGGCAAGAGCGTGCCGCTGGCCCTCTATGCGCCGCTGGGCACCAAGGATTTCTCGCCCTACCTCGCGCAGCTGAAGGCCGCCAACGTGGAAGCCATCTGGGTGGCGGAGACCGGCCGCGACGCCATTGCCTTCGTCAAGCAGGCGCAGGAGTTCGGGCTGATCCCGGCCAAGAAGCTGATCGGCCATGCGCTGATCCAGAACTTCATGATCAACGCCACCGACAAGGCGCTGGAAGGCACGCTGGGCAACACCGCCTACACCCCCGAGATCGACTCGCCGCTGAACAAGAGCTTCGTGGCGGCCTGGAAGGCGAAATTCAACCGGGTGCCGACCGACAACGAAGGCCAGGCCTACAACGGCGCGCAGGTGATGTTCGACGGTGTGCGGCTGGCCAAAAGCGTGAAGCCCGAAGATGTGAGCAAGGCGCTGCGCGGTGCAAAGATCGACACGGTCTATGGCACATTGACCATGCGCGCGGCCGACAACCAGCTGGTGATGCCCAACTACATGGCCCGCGCGAAGATGGTCGACGGCGTGCTGCGCGCGGTGATCGAAACACGTTTCGAGCCATCGCTGACGCCGCCAGCGTCGCCACTCTGCAAGATGTCCTGACCCGCGGCCCGGGCCGCCCTATGGAGGAGACGAGATGCGCAATCTGAAGAAGGTCTTGGTCACTGGCGGCAGCGGCTTCCTCGGCGCGTGGATCGTTCGCCGGCTGCTGGCGCTCGATGTCGGCGTGCGGGTGTTCGACATCCACGACCGGCGCGACACGGTGGCCGCGATCAACGGCGATGTGGCCCACGCGCTCGACTGGCGGCTGGGCGACATCAGCCGGGCCGAGGACGTGCAGCAGGCCATGGCAGGCTGCGACGGCGTCATCCACCTGGCCGGCGTGTTGACGCCCGATTGCAGCGCGCGGCCGGTGCGCGGCGCCGAGATCAACCTCATCGGTTCGCTGCACGTGTTCGACGCCGCCATCGCCCAGGGCATCGGGCAGATCGTCTATGCCAGCTCGGCCGGCGTATTCGGCCCGGACGACGCCGCGCATCCCGCGCCGGCCACGCACTACGGCACGTTCAAGCTGGCGGTGGAAGGCGCGGCCCAGGCCTACTGGCGCGAGCGGCAGATCGCCAGCGTCGGCTTCCGGCCGTTCGTGGTGTACGGCCCGGGCCGCGAGAGCGGCGCCAGCGCCGGCCCGAGCCTGGCCTGCCGGGCCGCCGCCCGGGGCGAGCCGTTCACCATCGGCATGACCGGGGCCTGCGGCCTGGTCTATGTGGACGACGTGGCCCAGGCCTTCGTGCAGGCGCTCCTGACGCCCGTGCAGGGCGCGCCGGTCTACAACATGGTTGGCCAGACCGCGAGCATGGACGAGGTCATGGCCGAGATCCGCCGCCAGGTGCCGACTGCGCAACTGCGCGCCGAAGGCCGGCCGCTGACCGTGGCCGAGGGCATCACCGAAGACGGGCTCGACGCCTGGCTGCCGGGTCGCCAGAAGACCCCGCTTACACAAGGCATTGCGGCCACGCTGCAGCATTACGGCTTTGCCAGAGCGCAACCCTGGAAAGGAGACGCGCCGTGACCAGACTTCGCCTGGCGGTGATCGGCGCCGGCGCCATCGGCCGCACCCATATCGCGCTGGCCCGCGACCACGCGCTGTTCGAGCTGGCGGCCATCGTCGACAACGCCGACACGGCCAGAGCGCTGGCCGCGCAGATCGGCGTGCACCACCATGCCGACGTGGCGGCCCTGCTGGCGGCCGAGAAGCCCGACGCGGTGATCGTGGCCACGCCGAACGCCACCCATGCGGACATCGGCGTGCAATGCCTGGCGGCCGGGGCCCACGTGCTGATGGAAAAACCCATCACCGACACCCTGGCCGACGCCCGCCGGCTGTGTGCCGCGGCCGACTCGGCCGGTCGCCTGCTGCTGGTGGGCCACCAGCGGCGCTACAGCGGCATCCTCAGGGCGGCGCGCGGCATCGTGCAGTCGGGCCGGCTCGGCCAGCTGGTGTCGGCCTCGGGCATGGCTACATTCCTCAAGCCCGACGCCTATTTCGACATGACCTGGCGCCGGCAGAAGGGCGGCGGGCCCATCCTCATCAACCTGATCCACGACATCGACCTGCTGCGCTTCCTGCTCGGCGAGGTGGTTTCGGTCCAGGCCCAGAGCTCCAGCGCCGTGCGGGGTTTCGAGGTGGAAGACACCGCAAGCGCGCTGCTGCGCTTCGAAAGCGGCG
>JAQGNA010000475.1 GCA_028292075.1 Rhodoferax sp.
TGGCAAAGTCCATCTGCGCCGGCGAGTCGAACGTCTGCCGCGGGATGTGCAGCGTGGCCACCGGCACCCGCGGCGACAGGCGTTCGGGCCATAGCACCCCGGCGTTCTCGATCGGCATCAGATGTGGGTCGGTCTGCAGCTGAACGCGCAGTTGCAGTGCCACGTCGCCGTTGCCGAGCGCGGCGACCATGGCTTGGCGCAGGTAGTCGTCGGGTGGGCGGCGCGGCAGGCGCGGGATCGGGGTGCGGCGCAGGTCGGTCGGCCAGAACGAATACTGCATGGCCTGGCCCTCGCCCATCAGGTAGGGCACGCAGCTGAAGTACGGCGCCTCGAAAGGGCTGGTCTGCGTCTTGATCCACAGGCCCTGCATCACCAGGTCGAGCAAATGCGGCCGGGTGAAGTTCAGGAAGTGAAAGAGCGAGGCGTTCTGCAGGCTGTGCGCCTGCAGATGGGCATTGGCCTTGACGTCCGGTGTGACGAAGGTCGGTGGCGAAACGCCGAACAGGTCCTGCGTTCCCTTCTCCTCGTCCATCAGCTTCGGGCCCGGCACGTCCATGAGCTTCACGCCGATGCTCATGAAGCCGACGTCGTCGATGTCCGGCGTGACATAGGGCCCCGGCCCCGAGAAGCGCACCCAGGCCGGAAAGATGCGCGGCCTGGCGAAAATGCCGCGCCGCAGCGGCTCGGGCAGGCCGTCGTGCACGCGCAGTTCGGCGCGGACGATGCCCTGCGTCTTGGTGTTGCCGCCGCGCTCGAAGCCGCCCGGTTTCCACAGGCCCCGCATCTGCTGCTCGAAGGTGGCGACGATGCTGTCGACGAAGGCTTCCTCGCCCGGCAGCAGGCGCTCCTCCGCGAGTTTCAGGCCTTCGTCGCTGCGCTGCGCGTTGATGAGGTGGGTGGTGAGCCGGGTCAACGGATCGCGCAGCACGGCGTCGAACGCCGGGCGGATGAAGGGGTCGATGCGGCGCTCGAGCTGGACCAGCGCCAGCGAGGTGTCGGAGACCCAGTTCATCAGCGCCGAGCCGGTGTTGGCGCGGGGCACGGGGCGGCTGGTGTTCGAGTCCATGGTCGGCTCCTGTAGGGGAAGTGAAAGCGGCTGCCCGTGCGGCGGTCAGCGCACCTGGGCCAGATAGCGCAGCGCCCGGATGCCGGGCATGAAGAAATAAGCGCCGCCCCGCAGCGTGACGAACTGCGGCAAGCCGCACAGGCGCTGGTCGGCACCGAGCGCTTGCGGGACGGAAAAGGTGTCGGACTTCAAGCCGTCGGGCGTGACCTCCCTGGTGCCGAGCAGCGGGTCGCTCTCGCCGCGCAGGCCGTTGAAACGCGTGCTCGCCAGCCAGGCGCCCTGCACGAATTCGAACTGCCGCGCGATGCTGGCGTTCAGGCAGACGAAGAACAGGCCGGTCTCGTCGGCCGCGGCATCGCCATGCAGCGCCTCGTCCGGGGTAAGCGGCCGGCCGTATTCGCGCCCACGCCGCAGCAGGCGGTGGAATCGGGTGGAGGCCACGAGGTCGCGGTCGAGTGCCTCGCGGTCGAAGCCCAGGGTGCGCTGCAGCCAAGACAACGGCGCAGGCAGACCCGGCCGCCCGGAAGACCCGGGCGGGGGCAGGTCGGCACTGCGCGGGTTGGCGCGGCGCACATGCGCGCCCAGCGGACAGCGCAGGCCGCGCGGGTCGCCGTTGAAGTCGAAGTCGTTCAGGTCGACCGCGCCGCTCTCGGGTGGGGGGTGCGGGCCCTGCGCCAGCGGCGTGCCGTCGCGCTGACGGCCGACCATGCGCGCGGCCAGCGCCTCGCGCGCCTGCGGGTCGCCGCCGGCCTCGCGGTCCAGCCATTGCCAGAAGCCGGCCACGTCCTGCTGCAACTGGCGCAGCACCAGGTAGCTGCCGTTCCGGCCGAGGTCGGCCATGGCGGGCTGGTCTTCGGCACGCGGCAGCAGGCCGAGGCGGTCGCGTTCTTCGGAGAGCAGCGGACGGTCGGTCCAGCCGCCGTACTCGTTCGGATATCCCAGCAGGAACTCGCCCAGGCAGGCGAGCGGCTGGCAGGCTGCCTGTTCCGTGTCCACCGCCGGCCGTTCGCGGGCCCAATCGAGCTCCGGCTGGGAAATGCCGTCGGCAAAGCCGAAATGCTCCACGCCCCGCAGCCTGCCGCAAGGCCAGCGGGCCAGCAGGCTGAAGGCCCGGGCGCAGCCGGCTTCGACCGCGGCCTGGTGTGCCGCCAGCTGCCCTGGCAGCGCGTACAGCATCAGCAGCACATGGGGTGCGGTGTGGCCGGTGCCCCAGCGCCATTCGGCGGGCGCGTTGGCCCCAACGTCGCCCAGGCGGCGGGAACGGCCCGGGTCGCCGGCCATGCCGTCCACGAATTCGGCCGAGAAGCGCGCAGTGATGTCGTGCGGCACACCCAGTGCGGCGAGCCCATCGCAGGTCAGCGCCAACTGGAGCACGGTGGCCGGCAGCGGCTCGGTGGTGGCGGCGCTGTTCACCGGCACGGCCGCCAGCCAGGCCCGGGCGGCCTCGCGGTCGGCCACGCGCAGCAGCAGGAACACGGCTTCCACATGGTGCTTGTAGCCAAAGCGCAGCAGGCCCTGGACGTCGTCCAGCGCGACCGAGGCATGTGCCGGGAATGGCGGGGTCATGGCAGCGCCAGCCAGGCCAGGGCCTCGGCGTCCGTCATGCGCGGGCGTTCCAGGCCCTCGCGGATACGCTGGTTGCGGCCCAGGTCGGCGAGGGTCAGGCCCGGGTAGGCCTTGTACCAGACCTGGGTCGGCACCTGGTGACGGCGCTGGTAGTACTTGAAGGCCTGCTCGTGACGGGCGCCGCCGAACAGCAGCCAGCGCGTGCGCGGCCAGCCGATGCCGTTGCTGAACACCAGGTTCAGGCCCCAGGCCACCTTGTTGATGAAGTCGTCCATGTAGCTCTGATGGCTGCCGTCGTAGTTGCTGGTGAAGACGACCCGCGTCTTGCCGTTCAGGAAAGCCCAGCGCGCGAAGTGGATCGTCTGCACGCGGCCCAGATGTCCACGGGTGAAGACATGGCGGCAGGCATAAGCAATGGCCACCAGCAGCCCGGTCAGCAGCCAGCGCCGGAACACGCCAGGCTTCACCGGGCCAAGCGCGGTGTACTGGTTGCTGACGTCCTCGTCCTCGAGCGCCTGCAGTGCCTGCAGGGCATCGGGCTCGGGCCGCGGCGCGATCTCGGGGTCGGTGCGCTCCAGCCGGCGCAGTTGCCAGGCGATGAACGGCGCGAGCGCCAGCAGAAATGGCAGCAGCGCGAGCGCGGCGAGCGGCACGCCGACCAGGTGCAGGCATTGCCGCATGCGCCAGCCCGCCGGCGTGGGCGCGGCCGGCGTCAGCCGCAGCCGCCCGGCCGCCACCTCCGCATCGACGAAGCGGCGCATCGCCTGCCGCACGGCTTCGGCCTCGCCGAGGGACCGCAGCGCAGTGCGCGGCACCACCGCGGCCACGGCCTGGCGCAGCGCCTCTTCCTCGCGAACCTGTACCACCGTGCGGCCGACCCAGTGGACGTAGAGGGCGGCCAGCGGGCGGTCGTGCCGCTGCAGCCAGTCCAGCAGGTCGGCATCCGGATCGAAGTCCTCGCAGTGGCGGAAGATGCGGCGCAGCCCTTCGTGCGCCACCGCCGCAATCTCGGCCAGCAGCGCAGGCCCCGGCCCGTCGCAATCGCCCATGAAAGCCAGGTAAAGCGGCAGGTTCGGCGCCGGCCGCCCGTAGGCCTGCAGGTCCGCCTGCAGCGCATCGTCGAGCAAGACCAGCCGCGCAAAGTGCAGCCGCTCGAACCGCCCGAACGGCACGATCTCGTTTGCCGGATCCGCCATGCCGGGCTCGCGGTTCATGGCGTTCAGCAACAGCCGGAGCCCCGGCTCCTGCCCCGGCCCGACGCGCGCCACCACCATGAAGTGCGATTGCGGAGTCATCACTCGTCGGGCTGGCTCAAAACTGCAGGCTGAAGTCGATCAGCCGCTGCTTGCCCCAATACACCTTGCCGAGGTAGAACCCCGGTCCGATCAGCCGGATTTCGTCGCGCACCCAATGCGCCACCAGCGAGGTTTCCGAGTAGTCGAGCACGATGCATTCGAGCCCGTCGAGCCAGCTCTTGTCCTTGTACACGCGGGCGATGATGGCCTCGAAGCCGAAGGCCAGCAGCTTGTTCTTGAGCACGCCTTTCTCGGCGTCGAACACTTTTCCCTGCCAGCCGAAGTGGTTGATGATGTCGGCGATGCTCTCCGAATACCGCGTGCCCGGCGCGATGATCGCCGTGCCCTTGGCGGGGCCGTTCGGTATGTCGCCCGCCGGGCTCTGGCGGAAGAGGTCGTCGAGCTGGGGCTGGGTCATCGCCAGCAGTCGGGGTACGTCGTAGGCCATGGTCGTCGTCTCCTGGTGCGTCATCGGACGGCCGGCGCGGCCGCCGTGGCCGCACCGGTGGAAGCGGCCGTCCGCAGGATCGCGTCGGCCGCCTTTTCGCCCACCATGTACACGGCGCAGGCGATGAAAAAACCGGGAATGCGCGGGAACACCGAGGCGTCGACCACCCGCAGCCCACGCGTGCCGTGCACGGTGAAGTCGCTGTCCACGACCCCGCCCAGCGCCACCGGCCCGATCGGGCAGGAGCAGGAGGCATGGTGGCCCCAGGCCGTGGCGCGCACATGTTCGGCCAGGGCCTCATCGGACTGCTTGTCAGCGCCTGGTGACAATTCTTCGGCGATGGCGCCGCTGGCCAGCAGCGGCGCGGTCAGGCGGCGCACGAAGCGGATGGCGTCGACCACGGCCCGCAGATCGCGGCCGGCCTGGTCGTCGCCTTCGTCGAAGTAGCGGAAGTTGACCAGCGGCATGTCGCGCGGATCGGCCGACCTCAGCCGGACCGTGCCGGCGCGGTTCACCGTGTGCGCCTTGAGCACGGCCCAGGTCATGCGGTCGGGCTGGTCGCGCACCACCTTGGAAAAGCCGGGTGCATAGCCGTCGAACTGCGCCGGCAGCGCCATGCAGAAGATGTCAGGCTCCGGTTGGTCGGGCCCGGATCGGCGCACCACGCCGAGTGCGGCGCCGCTCGAGGCGTAGAGCCCGGCGCCGGTGGTGTTCCAGCGTTGCCAGAGCGGATCGCCGCGGGCAAAGCGTCCGCCTTGCAGGACCGTCCACGGGCGGCGCATGCGGTGGGTGACGGCCACCTCGTAGCGGTCCTGCAGGTTGGCGCCGACCCCGGGCAGATCGACCCGCTGGCGAATGGCATGGGTGTGCATCGCCGCCGCCGGGCCGATGCCCGAAAGCAGCAGCAGCTGCGGTGTGTTGAACGCGCCGCCGCACAGGATCACCTCGCGGCAGGCGTGGGCCTCGCGGCGGATGCCTTGCGCCGGGTTGACGGACGCGTGGGCGCGGTAGAGGCGCGGGCCCTTCAGGTATTCGACGCCGCAGGCCGCGCCGGTGGCGTCGAACAGCACGCGGGTGGCCAGCGCGTCCGTTTCGATGTGCAGGCGGTCCGGGTGACGGCGGGCCACGTCGAGCAGGCGCTCGCGGGTGCCGGTGCGGCGGGCATGGGCGGTGGAAAGGGGGAGGTAGCACAGTCCTTCGAAGCTGCCGCCGCCCCAGGGCCGCGCATTCGGGTCGCCGGCGCCGCCGCGCAGCCAGCGCAGCGCGCTCGCGAGCGGGTTCGGGAGGCCGGCGGTAAAGGCCTTGGCCGAGGCGGTCACCAGGCGCAGCAGCTGCTCGTCGCCAAGGGCGTCGGTTTGCAGCCGGCGCTCGGTGCGCAGCCAGCCGTCCCAGCCGTGGCCGCTGCCGCCGATGCCGAGCCGGCGCAAGCCGCGCCAGGCCGGCCGGTGCTGGCAGTCCTCGACCTTCTCGAAGTAGCGCTGCATGGCGGACGCGCGCCAGCTCGCGTCGCCGGTGAGTTCGGCGATGCGGTTCCAGTCGGCGTCGTGCGGGCGCATGAAGATCATGGCGTTGTGCGCGGTGCAGCCGCCGAGAGTGGCCGCGCGCGGGTAGAGCACGCCGCCGCGGGCCGGGTCGTATTTCGGGTCGCGGGCCTGGCGTTTCTCGTCGCCGTAGTGGCGCACCCGGAAGTCCCAGCGCATGGCGTCGTTCTCGCAGGCGAAGGTGTGGAAGCCGGGCACGTCGTAGTCGTCGGGCATGCGTTCGTTGCCGGGCGCGTTGCGGGCGTCGTTGCCGGCCTCGAGCACGCAGACGCGCATGCCGGCTTCGGCAAGCCGCGCGGCCAGGGTGCCGCCGCCGGCACCGGTGCCGACGACGAGGTAGTCCCATGGCCTGGCTTGGACATCGCTTGAGGCGTCGGCCATGAAGCTGCGGCGCTCAGAAGGTCTTGACGAAGGCGATGAGCGCGCGCTTGTCGTCGTCGCTCAACACCGGCTCGGTGCCGAAGGCGCGCTCGTCGGCGCTCAGGCCCTGCTGCTGGTTGAATTCGGCGGTGCCGAAGTAATGCCCGCGGTTCACCACGAAGTCGGGGCATTTGCTCAGCCGCAGCATGGGGGCCTTGAGCTCGGCGAACCGCGCGCGCAGGGCTTCGTCGTCGGCATCCTTGGGCACGTTGGCCAGGTTGCTTCTGAGCCGGACCAGCAGCTCGCCCACGTCGCGCACATGCGTGGCGATGGCGGCCGGGTCGTCGCTTTCGGCGCGCAGCTTGAGGTTGGCGATCAGGTTCACCGGCACGCCCTTGGGGATCGGGCCCAGCACCACGTCGCCGCCTTCGCCCACCAGCCACGGCAGCCAGCGGTGCAGCTTGCCCTGCAGCGGCCGCACGGCCTCGGGCACGAAGCCGGTCGGAATGGTCACCGTGCTGCGTTCGGTGGTGCGGTCGATGGTGCCGGGCAGCTTGTCGCCCAGCACCGTGTCGCGCTCGCGTTTCTCGGGCCACAGCAGTTGCTCGATGGACGCGTCGAACACCTTCATGCGGGCCGCCACCGAAGGGCTTTGGTCGAACGGTCCGAGCGTGTTGTTGAGCAGCAGCGGCGCGGTGGACCAGACGCTGATCAGCGACGGGACACGGGTGTAGCCACGCCCGCCGGCCGGCATCAGGTAGGGCACGGGCGCCGCGGTGAACGGGTCGCTGATGGTCACCGTGCCGACCGACGGCAGCTGCTTGTACGAGGTCGAGGAGAAGTCGTTCCAGATGTTGCCGGCCAGCGCGTTGGTGGCCAGCGGGCTGCACAGGTTGGTGCGCAGCAGCGTCGAGGGAATGCGGGCTTCGGTCGACAGGTAGTTGCCCTGCAGGAAGTCGGGCGCCTGCACGATCTGCCGCATCTGCGCCTTGTAGCCTTCGGTCTGGGTCCAGGTCCAGTAGCGTTTGAAACAGTCGAGGTAAGCCGCGCCGGCGCATTTTTGCGGCGACAGGCCGATGTCGGCTGGCGGTGCTGGCGCCTTGCTCGAATGGCATCGCGCGCAGGTGTCGGCGAACACGGCCTTGCCGCGTTCCACGGTGGTGGCGTCGGCGGCCAGGTAGGCTGCGCCGCCGGGCGCGTCCTTCAGGTGATCGGGCTGCGCGGCCTTGAGGAAGAACAGCGCGGTGTCGGGCGTGCCGGCCTCGGTGGCCTGCCAGTAGGACGAGTTCTTCTGCGCGGTAGCGATGTGGATCGGTGTGATCGTCTGGCCACCGACGATGGGGTTGAAGTGGCGCAGCCATTCCTCGCTGTACAGGCCGATGTTGAGGTGCACGCGGTTCAGCGCCCCGAGCAGGCCCACCGAGTCGGCGCCGTCCTTCAGCACATGCGGCGTGCGCACGGTGCTGCTGGGCTTGTCGTAGAACCCCGTGAGCGGGCCGGTGGTGATGAAGTCGTTGAACTGCTTGTTGTCGACCTCGCCGCCTTCGAGCTTTTCATGCCACAGCCTGTTGGCCAGGCCCATGCGCGCGTTGAAGTCGTACACCGCGTTCATGGTGCGCGGGTTGTTGATGTTGTCGGTGGAGATGAGCGAGGTGTCCATCGCGCCCGGCCGGAAAGTGTGCGCCAGCTGGAACATGTAGTTCTTCTGCCCTTCGGGCTTGTTGGCGTTATGGATGAACAGCCGGTCAACCCACATGTACTGCGCGCCCACCGAGGAACTCAGGTTGGCGAACTTGGGGTGACCTGGGTCCTCGGGCGGGTTCACCGGGCTGGGCCCGACGTGGCAGAAACCGCAGCTCATGCCGACGCGGTAGGGGCGCACCAGGTCCTGTCGGTTGTAGTAGGCCGGGTCGGTGTAGTACTTCTCGGCGTCCCATGCCTTGGCGGCTTTTTCGTCGAAGTCGGGATTGGCAAACAGTCGCAGGCCGACGATGCCGGTGGCCTCGCCGTAGAACGAGCCGACCGGCTGCGTCGTGCCGTCGCCCAGTGGCTTGCCGCGCGCGCCAATGGCCACGCCGGGGTACTTGGCCGCGTCCTCGAACGGGTCGGGCGCGCAGCCCGCGGCGCGTTGGTCCAGCCACAGGCCGCGGTGCTTGGCGTCGGGCCCCTGGGCGTTGTCGAAGCAGGGTTCGTTGACCAGGCCGAGGTAGTCCCAGCGGTTCGCGCGCCCATAGCCCTGGCTCGGGTGCGAGCTGATGGCTTTCAGCAGATCCATGGCGCCGAAGGTGGCGCTGGTCATGTGGTCCCAGAGGCGGTCGTTTCCGCCCGTCCAGACGATCCACATGTTGCGGCCGGCCACCTCTTGCGGGGTCAGGGCGATGCCGCCGTCCATGTCGTGGAAGTAGTCTTCGGTGGCATGTGGAAACGAGGCGGCGGTACGCCTGGCCAGGCGGGCTTCATCGAGCACGTCGCCGGCGGGCGGGGTCTTGCCGCAGGCGCCGAGCACCAGGGCCGCCATCAGCACCGGCCACCGGCCCATGGCGCATGGCGCCCACCCTGTGCGGCTTCGACGCGCCGCCATGCCTGCCTTGCCTGCCATGCCATCCTCCTCTTGCCGGTGACCGGCATCGGAACTCGACTGTGCTGGTGCCGAAGGGCGCGGAACGGCCCCTTCGGAAAGCCGCTGTCTTCGGGGGGCGGCAACCCGGGAATTTGCGATCGAACATTGCGCTTTCCGGGCGCAAAAGTAAAGTGGCGGCGGACGAGCTGCCGCAGGGCTTACCCCAACGGAGGGAAGCGGACGCTGGCTACAGGCTGCGCCCCAGGATGGGGAACAGCTTGTGCAGGCCGTCGGCCATCACTTCGACCGACAGCGCGGCCAGGATCAGGCCCATGAGGCGCGTCATCACGTTGATGCCGGTCTTGCCCAGGATGCGTGCGATGGGCTCGGCCAGCAGGAAGCACAGCGCCGTGGCCAGCCCGATCACCACGCCGTAGCCCACCAAAGTCAGCAGCTGGAGAAAATCCTTGGCCTTGTCGGCATAGATCACCACCGTGGACATGCTGGCCGGTCCGGTGAGCAGGGGAATCGTCAGCGGCACCACCGCGATGGAATCGCCTACCGAGGCGCGGTCGGCCGCCTGGCGCATTTCCTCGGGTGTGGACTTGGCCTCGGCCGGCTGGGCGTTCAACATGCTCAGCGCGCTGGTCAGCAGCAGCATGCCGCCACCCACCTGGAAGCTGGCCAGCGAGATGTTGAAGAAGTCGAGGATCTGCAGGCCCAGCAGCGCGCTGGTGGCGATGACCACGAAGGCGCTGAAGGACGACACCCAGATCGTGCGCCGCCGTTCGTGCGAGGAGAAGCCCGCCGTGTAGTGGATGAAGAACGGCACGATGGCCAGCGGGTTGACGATGGCCAGCAAGGTCAGCAGGGGCTTGTAGTCGATCATCGGCCGCCCGATACATCGAGCAGCGCCATCGTCGTGTAGCTCGCTTCTTCCGACAACAGCCAGACGATGGCATTGGCCACTTCCAGGGCGGAGCCGCCGCGCTGCATGGGCACCAGGTGCTGCAGGTCGCGTACGCGGTCGGGCAGGCCGCCCGAGGCATGGATCTCGGTCTCGATCAGGCCGGGACGCACCGCGTTCACGCGGATGCCCTCGGCCGCCACTTCCTTGGCCAGGCCCAGGGTGAACGCGTCGATGGCCCCCTTGGCCGCGGCATAGTCGACGTACTGGCCCGGCGAGCCCAGCCGCGCCGCCGCGCTCGAGACATTGACGATGGCGCCACCCTGGCCGCCGTAGCGGGTGCTCATGCGGCGCACTGCCTCGCGGGCGCAAAGGAAGCTGCCGATCACGTTGATGTCGAACATGCGCTTGAGCCGGGCGAAGCTCATCTCGGCCACGGTGCTGGCCGCATCGACCACGCCGGCGTTGTTGACCAGCGCCGTGAGCGGGCCCAGCTTGGCGTCGATGCGAGCGAACATGGCAAGCACCTGTGCCTCGTCGGCCACATCGGCCTGCACGCTGATGGCACGGCCACCGGGCAAGGCGCGAATCTGTCGCACCACTTCGTCGGCCGCCAGCGAATTGGCGCTGTAGTTGACGGCGACGGCATAGCCCTTTTGCGCGGCCAGCAGCGCCGTGGCGGCGCCGATGCCGCGGCTGCCGCCGGTGACCAGCACCACGCGGCCGGCCGGCACGTCATCGGCTGGCGACCGTTGTTCGAATGTGTCCAAGACCTGCCTCCTGCAGAATGAAGATTTTTAGGATAAAACAGCCCTCCCGCCGGGGCCGCTCATCATAGGCGGCAACCAGGGTTCAGCCCAGTCCACCCACCTCGACAGAAAGAATTCCAATGGCCTCTTCCGACATCACCCTCACCGCCGCAGACGGTTTCAGCTTTCCCGCCTATGTGGCCGAGCCTTCCGGCCCCGCGAAGGGCGCCATCGTCGTGCTACAGGAAATTTTTGGCGTGAACTCGCACATCCGCTCGGTGGCCGACGGCTATGCCGCAGAGGGCTACCTGGCGATCGCGCCGTCGACCTTCCACCGGGTGCAGCAGGGCGTCAACCTGGGCTACACCGGCCCCGACATGCAGGCCGGCATGGCGCTGAAGGCGGCTGTCGAGGCGCTGCCGGAGCCAGGGGTCATGCAGGACATCCAGGCCGCCATCGACCATGCGACAAAGACAGGCGGCGGCAAGACCGGCCTGGTCGGGTTCTGCTGGGGCGGCCTGCTGACCTGGCGTGGCGCCTGCGCCCTCAAGGGCCTGGCCGCGGCGGTCCCGTACTACGGTGGTGGCATGACGGTCGGCGCCGAGGTCGACCGCAAGCCGCTGGTGCCGGTGCTGGCGCATTTCGGCGAGAAGGACAGCCACATTCCGGTGGACTCGGTGCATGCGTTCGCCAAGGCCCACCCTGAAGTGGAAGTGCATGTCTATGCGGCCGACCACGGTTTCAATTGCGACCAGCGCGGCTCCTTTGACGCGCCGGCGGCCCAGCTGGCGCGCCAGCGCACCCTGGCGTTTTTTGCAAAACACGTAGGCTGAGACCGCGACCGCTGCGGGTTTACCGGCATTTACAGAACTTCATCGGCGGCACGGCACTCGAAACAGGGAACTGGGGTTCAATCCAGTGCATGACGCGATTTTGCCGTCCTTGATGGAGACAACGATGAAGATCCTCACCACCGCCGCACTGACGGCTTCCGTGGCGGTGCTGTCGGGTTGCGCCGTGTACCCGGCTGACGGCACTTATTACAACGAACCTGGCTACTACCGCAGCGCGCCGCCGGTCTATTACGAACCGGCGCCGATCTACGGCGCGCCTCCGGTGTATTACGGGCCCGGACCGGTCATCATCGACCGCGGCAACTGGGACCGCGATCGCCGCGGCGACCGCGACCGGTACAACCGCGGAAATGGCAATTATGGGAACCATGGCAACTACGGCAACCACGACCGGGACGGCCGTGATGGGCGTGGCGGCCAGGACGGGCGCCCGCCGCGCGTCGAGGGCGGCCGGCCGCCACCACCGGTGGCGCAGCCCGCACCGAGGCCGCCACAGGGCGATTACGGCCGTCAACCCGACACCCGGCCAGGCAGCAACCTGCGTTACCAGGGACGCCCTGAAATCCGCGGCAACGACTGACCCGGCGAGCTGGTCTTCGCCAACCGGCCGGCGGCGCGAGGGGCGTCTCTTGCCCTTCCTCCGACTTTCTCGCAAGATTCCATGATCGAACTCCACTACTACCCCAGCAACGCCAGCATGGCGCCCCACCTCCTGCTCGAGGAACTCGGCGTGCCGTACCGGTTGCGCCTGGTCGACCGCACGGTGGACGCGCACAAGGCCGAGGCCTACCTGGCGCTCAATCCGAACGGGCTGATCCCGGTGCTGCAGGATGGCGGGCAGGTGCTGTACGAGGCCGCCGCGATCTGCCTGCACCTGGTCGACACGCATCCTGCGGCTGGCCTGGCACCGGCGCTCGGCACCAACGAAAGGGCTCACTTTTACAAGTGGCTGGTGTGGATGACCAATTCGCTGCAGGCCACGCTCACGCTGTATTTCTACCCCGAGCGCTGGGCTTCGCCAGACCAGTTGCAGGGCGCCACGGCGCTCAAGGCGCGTGCCGAGGCCAAGGTTGGCCAATTGCTCGACCAGGTCGAGGCGGAGTTCGCGCGGCATGGCGGCCCCTGGCTGCTGGGCGAGCACTACACCGCGCTCGATCCCTACCTGCTGATGCTGTGCCGCTGGACCCGCGAGTTCGGCCGCCCCGCCCGGAGCCTGCCGCAGCTTGGCCCCTACCTGCACCGCATGCTGCAGCGGCCCGCCGTACAGAAGGTCTTCGAGACCGAGCAGATCAAGGCGCCGTTCGTCTGAAATGCATTTGGCGGATGTTCAATGGACGTCCGCCGGTCGCCGGAAAGGCCCCGCTGCGTGTGGCCGGCGTGTCAGTCGATCCGCCAGCGTTCCTCCAGAAAAGCAAGTAGCGCCTTGAGGGCCGCGCTGTTGTGGCGGCGCTGGGTGTAGGCGGCATGCAGCCACAGATCGTCGGGGCTGCAGCCTGGCAACACCGCCTCCAGGCTGCCGTTGTCCAGCAAGTCCTGCACCAGCAGCCGCGGCAGGCAAATCACGCCCATGCCTTGCAGCGCCATGTGCACCAAGGGCACCGCGTCGGTGGCGTCCATGCGGCTCCGCAGGGCGACACGCTGGATTTCGCCGTCGATCAGGAAGCGCCATTCCGGATGCGGACCGATCAGCGAATATGTGAGCGCGTCATGCGAGGCCAGGTCATCGGGATGCGTCGGCGCGCCGTGTTCCTGCCAGTAGGCGGGCGTGGCGCACACCACCATCTCGATGCGCTGCAACTTGCGCACGATCAGGTTCGAATCGGTGATGCGGCCGATGCGCAGTGCGACGTCGACGCCTTCTTCCACCATGTCCACGGTGCGGTTGTCCAGGTAGAGGCTGACACAGACTTCCGGATAGCGCTTCATGAAGTCGGCCAACGCGGCGGGCAGCCGAATCGTGCCCAGGCCGTGCGGGGCGGTCAGCCGGACGCGGCCCGTGGGCTCACGCGAGCGCTGCATGAGTTCATCGCGCGTGAGCGCCATCATGTCCATCAGGGGTTGGCTGCGTTCCAGCAACAGGCTGCCTGCATCGGTCAGGCTGACGGTGCGTGTGCTCCGGTTCAACAGGCGCGTGCCGAGCCGCGCCTCGAGTTGGGCGACGTACTTGCTGACGTTGGCCTTGGAGACGTCGAGGTCGCGTGCGGCGATGGAGAAGCTGGCGCGGGCAGCCACCGCGCGAAAGGTGCGAATGAGTTCCAGGGTGTCCATTGTTTCCAGACTCGAAACAGAGATGTTCCGTTTGCACCAGTTTAAAAGCTGAACCTAAAGACCTATCTGTAATTCACAGAGAGTGCAAGGTTGCAAACCCTGTATATGAAAAGAACCTCAGGTTCTCCAGGCAGGTCCATCGACAGAGTGGCGGGCCGGCCCGAGGTTCCTTTCATGTGTTGGAAACACTTAACTTCATTGAGGTACACACCATGAACACCACCAAGATTCTTTCTTCCGCTTTGATCGCAATGGCCTCACTGACCGCTGTCGGCGCCTTCGCTGGCGACCTCGACGACTACCCGGCGCAAGCCGGCCAAACCGTGCAAGCCAGCACCGTGACGCGTGCACAGGTCCGCGCCGAACTGGCCGATGCCCAACGTGCCGGCACGTTGCTGCAGGCCAATGACGCCTACCCTGGCAATGCCGCCGTGGCCAGCAGCGTCAAGACCCGCGATCAGGTGCGTGCCGAACTCCGCAACGCCCAACGTGGCGGGCTGACGCAACGCATCGACAACAACTACCCCGGCGACATGGCGCAGGGCAGCGGCAACGCCAACGTGCGGGGTTGATCAACCGAGCATGATGCCGGGTTTGTCACCGTCTGGTGACATTCTGAGGTCTTCTGTCGATTCGAAAGCCCGGTGGCCTTTTGCGGAAGGCCGCCGGGCTTTTTGCCGTGGGGCGATGCCGCGGCTTCAGCGGGTGACCCGCATCACCATGCGTGCCTGGAAGTGCGCGCCCGGTGCCAGCAGCCGCCAGCCGGTGTCGGGCTGGGTCGCTTGCAGGTGCGCTGCATTGGCCACGTGCGAGACCGGCTCGACGCAGAAATAACCGCGGCCGGCCGGGCGGTGCAGCACCAGGTGGCCCAGGCCGGCATCGGCTTGAATGTGGATGGCGGCGCCGTCGGCGGCTTGCAGGGACGCCTTGCCGTCCCATGCGCCGTAGTACTGCGTCAATTCGACGTCTTCCAGTGGCCGCGGCATGCCGTAGTTCTCGGCGGCGGGCACCGCCTGCGGGGGCGTGCCGAGAAAGCTGGCATCGGGCGTCCAGACGCTGTCCGCCGCAAAGCCGACGCGGTGGGCGAAGCGGGCGGGAAAGTAAGGGTGAAAGCCGAGGCCGCAGGGCATTTCGACCTCGTCGGTGTTGGTGATGCGGAGCGTGAGCTCGAGTGCATCGGCGCCCAGTCGAACGTCTTGCGCGACGTCGAACGACCACGGCCAGCCCTGGTCGCCGCGGGCATGCCGGTAGGCCATGGTGGCGCTGGCTGCATCGTGCCGTACCAGGCTCCACGCTGCCCTGTGGGTGCCACCATGCAGCGCGTGAACCTCACCCGGATGGACCGGCAGTGCGGCGCTGCGCCCGGCCCAGGTGAAGCGGCCTTCTGCGATGCGGTTGGAAAACGGCACCAGCGGGTAGCAGCCGGCCTTCGGCCAGGCGGTGGGCGCGAAGCCCGCCTGGCGGTGGTCATCGGCCAGGGGCACGAGCCAGTCGGTGAAACCATCCAGCCCTTCTTCGGACGCGAAGCGCGTGATGCGCCCGCCGGCCGCCGGCGCGAGCGTGGCGAAAAGGCTGCCGCTCCGGAGCGTGGTCTCCGGCGAAATGCTGAGGTGGTTCATCGCGGGAAGGGACCGTGGGGCCGGTGTTTCAGATGTTCAGAGCCGGCTGCTGCGCACGGTGACGTCGCTGCGCTGCAGCAGCGCTGGCGACAGCGCCATGCCGAGCCCAGCGCCCGCGGGCACCGTGGCAAAGCCGTCGCGCACCGTCGGCAGCTGCGTGACGAGATCGCGGTACCAGCCTG
>JAQGNA010000334.1 GCA_028292075.1 Rhodoferax sp.
GATCACTCCGAATTCAATCCCCCGCACCTGCAGCCGCAGGCAAGCAGGACCCCCAGCGCGCAGATCGGAACCAGCAGCGCCCAAAACGACCACGCCTGGTAGGCCAGGCCACCCCCGGCGCAGCCCGCCGCGAAGCCGGCGACGGTGGCCAGGGTCTTGCCCAGGCGTTCGCGCGCCGGCATGCGCTCGTGGGGGTGCAGGTGCAGCATCCCCACGCCGTCGATCACCAGTTGGGTGAGGGCTCCCGTCATGGCGGTCGTTGCGCCGGCGTGCTGGAGAGACAGCCGTGACTGCGCGCTCTGGACGCCCATCGCGAAGGTGCCGGCGCATGCGGCGGTCATGGTCAGTCCGAGGCCTGCGCCGTCGGGCCGGATGGGGGACGCAAGGACTCCGACGGCCATGAACGTTGCCAGGCCCGCCATCTCCAGCAACAGCAAAGGCCCGCCCGCCTCACGCTCGGCGCGGGACAGGGCTGCGGAGATCCACCCGGCGCAGGCCACCCCGGCGACGAAGGCCGGAAGGACCAGCAACTTGATCGCTGCATCTGCGTCGTGGACGGCCAGTTCGCGACCGAGCAGCACGAAGTTCCCGGTCACGTGCGCCGTGAACAACCCGAAGAGGGCGATGAAGCCCAGGCTGTCGACCCAGCCTGCCGTCAGCGCCAGGACGACGCCGACGACGAGCGGCTTGCGTCCAATGGCGTCGATCCGAGGCATGGTCACTCGCCCGTGAAGGAGGCTGCCGTCTCAGACGATCCCGCCGTTGGCACGCAGCACCTGTCCGTTGATCCAGGCGCCGTCGGGCCCGGCCAGGAACGAGACGATGCCGGCGATGTCGGCGGGTTGGCCCAGGCGCTCCAACGGCGCGAGGTGGCCCAGGCGCTCCACCAGGGCGGCCGGCTTGCCGTCCAGGAACAGCTCGGTCGCCGTCGGGCCGGGCGCAACGGCATTGACGCTGATGTTGCGGCCGCGCATCTCATTGGCCAGGACATGCGTCATGGCTTCGACGCCGGCCTTGGTCGCGGCGTAGATGCCGTACGTGGGCTGGTACAGGCCCACCACGCTGGACGAGAAGCTGATCACCCGGCCGCCGCTGCGCAGCCGGCGAGCCGCTTCGCGCATGCCGTTGAACACGCCCTTCAGGTTGACCGCGATGGTGCGGTCGAGCAGCGCGTCATCGGCGTCGCCGATGGTGGCCAGTTGCATCACGCCGGCGTTGTTGACCAGCACGTCCACGCCGCCGAACTCGGCGGTGGCTGCATCGAACAGGGCGCGGACCTCGCCCGCGCTCGACACATCGGCCCTGACGGCCAGTGCCCGGCCGCCTGCATCACGGATGCGCGCGACCTGCTCCTGCGCATCCTCGGCCCTGCCTGCGAAGTTGACCACGACCGCAAAGCCGTCGGCAGCCAGGCGTTGCGCGATCGAGGCGCCGATGCCGCGCGAACCGCCGGTGACGATCGCGGTCTTTCCATTCGAACTCGTCATGTGAATCTCCTGGGTTGGGGTGTGGTGGGCGGCGCCAGCGCCGCCTGCAGGTATCAGGTGGTCGAGTGGGAGCCGGCGACCAGCAGGGTTGGCGGCCGCGTGATGAACAGGTAGGTGACCTCGGCGAGCACCAGCGCCAGGGCGACCATGCCCGCTCCCACCAGGCTGAGGGAGTGCGGGTCGATGACGAGCAGCACCAGGCCGCCGAGCATGCTGGAGCAGGCCAGCCCGCCGTAGGTTGCCGTGTTGTTCAGCGCCAGCAGCAGGGGAGCGATGCGAGGCGCGATCTGCACCAGGCGGTGCTGCTGCGGAACGATCACGCCCCAGCCGCACAGGCCCCAGACGACCAGGGACAGCACGGCCGTGCCGGCGTTCGCCGATGTCCACGGCATGGCGCAGAAGTTCAGGGCCGCAATGGCCAGCGCGGCGTTCATCACTGTGCGGCTTCCGAAGCGGTCGACCAGCCGGCCGGAGACCAGGTTGCCCACCGTGGCGGCGACGCCCCAGAACAGCAGCAGGGACGCGAGGACGCGTTCATCGCCCCCGGTGACCCGATCGAGCACCAGGCCGGCATAGGTATAGACCATCAGCAGTCCACCGTTGGCGAACACGTTCGTCAGCAGGGCGAATGCAACCCGCGCATCGCGGACCGGGGCGAACCGCTCCCGCAGGCCGATGCGCTCCGGCGTCTGCACCGAGGCCAGCATCCACCACACGCCCGCCGCGGCCAGCAGTCCCAGGATGGCGACGAACCACAGGGTGGCCCGCCAGCCGCCGAAGCCGCCGATGAAGGTGCCCAGCGGTGACCCGAGCGCCGTGGCGCCGGCCAGCCCGGCGGTGACGATGGACAGGGCGCGTCCCCTGTGTTGCGGCTCGGCCAGCGACGCCGCCACGCCCAGGGCGGTCGGCGCGAACAACGCCGCTCCCAAGCCGGCCAGGGCCCGACTGGCCAGCACGGTGTTCAGGTCCGTTGCGAGCGCGCTGATCGCATTGCCGGCTACGAAGATGACGAGCGCCGTGACCAGCAAGGGCTTGCGCGGCCAGTCGCCGGTCACCGCGGCCATGACCGGGGCCATGACGGCGAACGACAGGGCATAGACCGCGACCATCTGGCCTGCCAGGCTGACCGATGTCCCGAGCGATTGGGCGACGCTGGGGAGGATGCCGGCGACGACGAAGTTGTCCGTTCCCATGGCGAACATGCCCAGCGCCAGCGTGAGGAGGCGACGATCCATCTCAGGCCTCCAGTTCACGCTGCGAGGAGACGCGGGCGGCGTGCGGAACGTTGCGGAAGCTGATGGCCATGCGGTTGTAGGCGTTCATCAGGCTGATCGCGATGGTCAGGTCGACGAGTTCCTTTTCCTCGAAGACAGCACGGGCGGCTTGGTAGGCCTGGTCGGGCACGCCGGTTTCGGCCACTCGCGTGACGGCCTCGGCCCAGGCCAGGGCGGCGCGCTCACGGCGATCGAACAGGGCTCCCGCTTCGGACCAGGCTTGCACCAGCACGACCGCCTCGAACGGCTCTCCTCTCTCGAGCAGGTCGCGCGTGTGCATGTCCAGGCAGTAGGCGCAGTTGTTGATCTGCGAGACGCGCTGGTAGACCAGGTCGACCAGCACCGGGTCGAGCCCGGCGTGCGTGACATAGCCGTGGACGGCGCCCAGGGCCTTGATGCCGGCAGGCGCGATCCGGTAGTAGTCGAGGCGGATGCTCATGTTCCTTGCTCCTGTGTTGCAGTGACGATGGAGCAAATCATGGTGGGGCACCTCCATGAATGGAACTGATGCCTTTGCAGTCGCGCGATGCACGCGGTTCAACTCGCGTGGCAGGCGATTGGCAGGCGATTGGCCGGCGATTGACAGGGCGATCAGCCGGCCCGGGCCGGCCCGCACACGCCGTTCAGCCGGCCCGCGGGGTCCCGGCTTTGGCGGGCGTCACCGAGCCGGCGACCTGCTCGCGCAGCCACATGTGGGCTGCGTCGTGCTCGACGCGCCGGTGCCAGACGGCGCGCGTGGTGGCCGTCCCGGTGCGGTAGGGCGGTTGCCGCAACACCAGGTCGCCGCCGGTGGCAAGGGCCCGCGCCAGCGAAGTCGGCACGATCGAGACCATGTCGCTGCCGCGCAAGAGCGCGGGCAAGGCCAGCGAGTGCGGGACCGTGACGCGCAAACGCGGCACCTGCCCGATGCCGGCCAGGGCCTCCTCGAGCGCGTGGCGATCGAACATCTCCGACTGGCGCGCCAGGCCGCGCTCGAGGATGAAGCCGTCGACCGCGCCTTCCTCCTGCCCACCGACCGAGACGGTCAGCAGCGGGTACTTCGCGATGTCCTCCAGGGTCAGCTTGCGGCGCGCGGCGGGATGGCCCTTGCGCATGAGGACCGCCTCCCCCTCGGACATCAGCATGCGCGCGTTCAGCCGCGCAGGCACCTGCGAAAAGATGCCGATGGCCAGGTCGATGCGGCCCAGGTCGATCTGCTCGGCCAGGTCCAGGCGCGTGGACGGGCGCACCACCAGGTCGACGCCCGGCGCGGTCTTGCGCAGCGCGCGCGAGAGGGGCCCCACGACCACCGCGGTCAGGTGGTCATTGGCGGCGATGACGAACTTGCGGGTGGAGCGGTCGGGGGAGAACGGTTCGACGCCCAGCGTCGACTCGATGCGCCGCAGCGAGTCGCGCAGCGTGGGCGCCATCGCGCTCGCGCGGCCGGTGGGCACCATGCCCTTGCCGGTGCGCACGAACAACTCGTCGCCGACAAGTTCGCGAAGCCTCGTCAGCGCATGGCTCACGGCCGACTGGGTCAGGTGCAAGCGGCG
>JAQGNA010000356.1 GCA_028292075.1 Rhodoferax sp.
CGACGAGAAGGTGCGCAAGGACGCTGCCGAAATGGTGGCCCTGCTGACACCCATCGTGAAGGCCTTCATCACCGACAACGGCCACATCGCCACCAATGCCTGCATGCAGGTCTTCGGCGGCCACGGCTTCGTCAAGGAATGGGGCATGGAGCAGTTCGTGCGCGACAACCGCATCAACATGATCTACGAAGGCACCAACACCATCCAGTCGCTCGACCTGCTGGGCCGCAAGGTGCTGGGCAACAACGGCGCCACGCTCAAGAAGTTCGGCCGCCTGGTGGGTGCGCTGGTCGAAGAAGAGGGCGTCAACGAGAAGATGGCCGAGTTCATCAACCCGCTCGCCTACCTTGGCGACCAAATGACCAAGTTCACCACGGAGCTGGGGTTCAAGGGCTTCCAGAACCCCGACGAAGTGGGCGCCGCGGCGGTCGACTACCTGCGCGTGGCCGGCCACCTGGTGTTCGGCTATTTCTGGGCCCGCATGGCCCAGGTGGCCTTGCGAGAAATTGCCGCAGGCAACACCGACCCGTTCTACCAGGCGAAGGTGCAAACCGCGCGTTTCTATTTCGCCAAGCTGTTCCCCGAGACGGCCACGCTGATGCGCACCGCGCGCGCCGGCAGCGCCTCGCTCATGAACACCGACGCCGCGCTCGCCTGAGCCGGGCGATCCTTCCACACACAACAACACGAGACATCCACATGCGCAGCGTTTTGACGGCATTGATTCTGACGACCGGTTCGGTGGTTGCATGGGCACAGATGTCACCAGTAGGTGACTGGCACACGATCGACGAGAAGACGGGCGAAGTCCGTTCGCTGGTCCGCATCACCGAGACGGGCGGCGTGGTGAACGGCCGCATCGAGAAGTTGCTGCGCAAGGAAGCGCGCCAGGACGCCACCTGCGACGAGTGCACCGACGAACGCAAGGGCAAACCCATGCTCGGGCTGGAGATCATCCGCGGTGCCAAGAAGGCGGAGGGCAAGGAAGTGTGGGAAGACGGCAAGATTCTCGACCCTGAAAACGGCAAGACCTATGCCCTGCGCCTGACGCCGATCGAAGCCGGCAAGAAGCTTGAAGTCCGTGGCTCGATCGGGCCGTTCGGCCGCACCCAGACCTGGGTGCGCACTCCCTGAGCCATCCTCCACCTTTCCCCTGCCAGGGGAAGGTGCACTGAGAAAGAGAACAGACATGTCCAGATTCCTAGTCAAGAAAGTCGCCGTGCTCGGCGCGGGCGTGATGGGGGCGCAGATTGCCGCGCACCTTGTCAACGTCGGGGTGCCCGTCATTTTGTTCGACCTCGCCGCGAAGGAAGGACCGAAGAACGGCATCGTCACCCGGGCGGTCGAAGGCCTGAAGAAGCTCAAGCCGGCCCCGTTGGCGGTGGCGGATGACGCGTCGCTGATCCAGGCGGCCAACTACGAGGAACACCTCGGCTTGCTGAAGGACTGCGATCTCATCATCGAAGCCATTGCCGAGCGGATGGACTGGAAGCTCGACCTCTACCGCATGATCGCGCCCTTCGTCGCGCCGCATGCCATCGTGGCCTCGAACACCTCCGGCCTCAGCATCACCAAGCTCGGTGAAGTGCTGCCTGAAGAGATCAAGCCGCGCTTCTGCGGCATCCACTTCTTCAACCCACCGCGCTACATGACGCTGGTGGAACTGATCGCCACGCCGGCCACGCAGCCGACGGTCCTGGACGACCTCGAGACCTTCGTCACCAGCGGCCTGGGCAAAGGCGTGGTCCGCGCCAAGGACACGCCGAACTTCATCGCCAACCGCGTCGGCATTGCCGGCATGCTGGCCACCATGAAGGAAGTCGAGAACTTCGGCCTGACCTACGACGTGGTGGACGACCTCACCGGCAAGAAGCTGGGCCGCGCGAGCTCTGGCACCTTCCGCACCGCCGACGTGGTGGGCCTCGACACCATGGCGCATGTGGTGAAGACGCTGCAGGACAACCTCAGCGCCGAGACCGATCCGTTCTACGGCAGCTACGGCACGCCCGAGGTGCTCAAGACCCTGCTCGAGATGAAGAACCTCGGCCAGAAGAGCAAGGCCGGTTTCTACAAGAAGGTCGGCCGCGACGTGCTGCGCTTCGACCCCGCCAGCAAGGACTACGTGGCCGGCGGCCAGAAGGCCGACGAGGTCTACGGGCGCATGCTGAAGAAGCCCGCCGCCGAACGCCTGAAGCTGCTGCGCGAGAGCGAGGGCCCGCAAGGTCGTTTCCTGTGGGCCACCCTGCGCAACAGCTTCCATTACGCCGCAGTGCACCTGGCCAGCATTGCCGATACGGCGCGCGACGTCGACTTCGCCATGCGCTGGGGCTTCGGCCTGAAGCAGGGCCCGTTCGAGCTTTGGCAGGAGGCCGGCTGGCTGCAGGTGGCCGAGTGGGTCAAGGCCGACATCGACGCCGGCAAGACCTTGTCCAGCGCGCCGTTGCCCGACTGGGTGTTCAGCGGCAAGGTGGTCGGCGCGGGCGGCGTGCACACGGCGCAAGGCTCCTTCAACCCAACCACGCAAATCTTCGAGCCGCGCCGCCTGATACCCGTGCATGCCCGCCAACTGTTCCCCGAGTCGGTGCTGGGCAGCCAGACACAGCGCTTCGAGACGGCCGGCCGGACGCTGCACGAGGACAAAAGCATCCGCCTCTGGACGCTCGACGACGAGGTCTTGATCGCCAGCCTCAAGACCAAGATGCACGCGATCAGTGCCGCGGTCGCCGAAGGGCTGCAAAAGGCGGTCGACCTCGCGGAGCAGGAATTCCACGGCCTGGTGATCTGGTCGGGCGACGAGCCCTTCAGCGTCGGTGCCGACCTGCAGGAAATGCTGCCCGCCTTCATGGCGGTGGGCGTGAGCGCCATCGACGACGCAGAGCACCATCTGCAGCAGACGATGCTGCGGCTGCGCTATGCCAGCGTGCCCGTGATCTCCGCCATCCGCGGGCTGGCGCTTGGCGGTGGCTGCGAGATGGCTGTGCATTCGGCGCGCCGTGTGGTGGCGATGGAAAGCTACATCGGCCTGGTGGAAGTGGGCGTGGGCCTGGTGCCCGGTGCCGGCGGCCTCACCTACATTGCCCGCCGTGCGGCCGAAAACGCCGCCATGTCCACCGACAAGGACATCCTCAAGTTCCTGACCGAAGGCTTCACTGCCGCGGCCACGGCCAAGGTGGGCACCAGCGCACTCGAGAGCCGCAAGCTGGGCTACCTGCTGGAGAGCGACATCGTGGTGCCGAACAAGGACGAACTCCTTTTCGTCGCCCTGAACGAGGCACGCGCGATGTACACCGCCGGCTACCGTCCACCACACCGCCGCCCGTTCGCGGTGGCCGGGCGATCGGCCAAGGCCACGGTGCAGGGCCAACTGGTCAACATGCGCGACGGTGGCTTCATCAGCCAGCACGACTTTCACATCGCAAGCCTGATCGCCGGCGTGTTGACAGGCGGCGACGTGGACGCCAACACCATGGTGACCGAGGAATACCTCATGACGCTGGAGCGGCGCGCGTTCTGCTCGCTGCTGACGCATCCGAAGACCCAGGAGCGGATCATGGGGATGCTGAGCACGGGGAAGCCGGTTCGGAACTAGTTCCTGCATTCCTCCTTCCCCTTCGGGGGAAGGCCGGGATGGGGGTACGCCACAAGCATCAACATGCAAAACCAAGCCACACCGACCGCTCAGACGAATGCCCGGGCATTGCGCGCCAGCATGACTGATTCCGAGCGACGGTTGTGGTCGCACCTTCGCATGGTGCAGTTCGGCGTGAAGTTTCGCCGCCAGCACCCGCTTGGCAACTACATCGCGGATTTCGCCTGCCTTGCGCCCAAACTGATCATTGAACTCGATGGCTCCCAGCATGCTGACGAAATGGCATACGACGGGCGGCGAAATCGATTTTTCAAGGATCAGGGATTTGAGGTCTTGCGTTTCGCCACAGACCAGCCGTTCGTCAACCTCGCCGGTGTCCTGTCGGTCATCTTCGACACCATTGCGGCTGCAACCTGCCGCCTGCCCCCATCCCAACCTTCCCCCAGAGGGGGAAGGGGCTAATACAAAGACCAAGGAGCTTGCCATGAAACAAATCCAGGACGCCTACATCGTCGCCGCGACCCGCACGCCCATCGGTCGGTCGCACCGCGGCTTCTTCCGCAACACGCGCCCTGACGACTTGCTCGCCACCGCCCTGCGCGCCGCGCTCGCGCAGGTGCCCGGCCTCGACCCGGCTGCCATCGAAGACGTGATCTGCGGCTGCGCCATTCCTGAAGGTGCGCAGGGCCTGAATGTGGCGCGCATCGGCGCCGTGCTGGCCGGCCTGCCCAAGAGCGTGGGCGGCATCACCGTGAACCGCTTCTGCGCTTCGGGCCTGTCGGCCGTGCAGATGGCGGCCGACCGCATCCGCGTGGGCGAGGCCGATGTGATGATCGCCGCCGGCACCGAGAGCATGAGCATGGTGCCCATGATGGGCAATTCGCCCTCGCTGTCGCCGTCCATCTTCTCCGACCCCAACGACATCGAGAGCTACGGCATCGCCTACGGCATGGGCCTGACCGCCGAAAAGGTGGCTCAGCAGTGGAAGGTGAGCCGCGATGACCAGGATGCCTTCGCCTACCAGTCGCACATGAAAGCGCTGGCCGCAATGAAGGCTGGCGAGTTTGCCGGAGAGATCACGCCGGTCGAGGTGACCGAGCGTTCCGTCGATCTTGATTCCGCCGAGGTGGCCATGCAGACCCGCATGGTGAGCCTGGACGAAGGCGCCCGGCCCGACACCAGCATCGAAGGCCTCGGCAAGCTGCGCACGGTGTTTTCCGCGCGCGGTTCGGTCACGGCGGGCAACAGTTCGCAGACCTCGGACGGCGCCGGCGCGCTGATCCTCGCGAGCGAGTCGGCCGTTCAGCGCTTCGGCCTTAAGCCGCTGGCGCGCTTCGTGAGCTATGCGAGCCGCGGTGTGCCGCCGCACATCATGGGCATCGGCCCGATCGAGGCGATTCCAGCGGCGTTGCGGGCGGCCGGGCTGAAGCAGGATGCCATCGACTGGATCGAGCTGAACGAGGCCTTCGCCGCGCAGTCGCTGGCGGTGATGCGCACGCTCGGCCTCGAC
>JAQGNA010000142.1 GCA_028292075.1 Rhodoferax sp.
ATGACCGCTGGTGCCTGCTCCGGCCCGGACCCTGAAGTGGTCTATGAAGACGCCGCCCTCATCGTGCTTCGAAAGCCCGCCGGCCTGCTTGCCGTGCCCGGCCGCGGCGCCGACAAGCAAGACTGCCTCAGCCTGCGTGCGCAGCGCCGGCACCCGGATGCGTTGGTGGTGCACCGGCTCGACATGGCCACCTCGGGCCTGATGCTCATGGCCAGAACCGCCGACGTGCAGCGACGCCTCAACGAGGCCTTAGCCGAGAGCATGGTGGACAAGCGTTATGTCGCAGTGGTGGCGGGCGCACTACCGCGCCAAGCCGAATGGCAGGAGATCGATCTCCCGATTGCGGTCGACTGGCCACGCCGGCCCCTGCGGGTGATCGATGCGGTCCACGGAAAACCCAGCGTGACGCGCTGGCGGGCGATGATGTCCTCCACCACTGACCTGCCAGGCACGACCCGCGTCGAACTCGAGCCGGTCACCGGCAGATCGCACCAGCTGCGCGTGCATTTGCAAGCCCTGGGCCACCCCATCCTGGGTGACGCCCTGTACGCCCCACCCTCGGCGCAGGCCATGGCGAAACGGCTGCTGCTGCATGCCTGCCGGCTGGCATTTCAGCACCCGGTGAGCGGCAAGGCGCTGTCGTTCGACGACCCGGCGCCCTTCTGAGACGCTGGTTGGCACAACCCGTTTTCGCTATGCTTGCGGGCACAACGGCATTTGCCGCGCGCATTGAAATCGACAAGGACCGCCATGACCCAACATCTCTACATCGTGACCGGCGCCTCGCGCGGCATGGGCCTCGCCATGGCCGAACAATTGCTGCTGCCCGGGAACACGCTGATCTGCATCTCGCGCAAGGTGAACGACACGCTGCAACAGCACGCCACCAGCGCGGGCGCCACGTTGGAGCAATGGAGCCACGACCTGACGCAAAGCATTCCGGTCGCAGCCAAGCTGGCCCATTGGCTGCAGCACCAGGGTCGCACCGAGTGGGCCAGCGCGACGCTGGTCAACAACGCCGCCACCGTGGCCAAGCTCGCCCCGCTGAGCGACGCCGATCCGACCGACCTGGCGCACACGCTGCGGGTTGGCCTGGAAGCGCCGATGCAACTGACCGCCGCCTTCCTGCATGCCACGGCGGAGTGGACCGGGCTTCGGCGCGTGCTCAATATTTCCTCGGGGCTGGGCCGTCGGGCCATGGCCTCCCAGGCCGGTTATTGCGCCGCCAAGGCCGGGCTCGACCATTTCACGCGTTGCCTGGCCCTTGACGAGTCGCTGAAGAAGAACGGCGCACGCGTGTGCTCACTGGCGCCCGGCGTCATCGACACGGACATGCAGGTGCTGTTGCGCACCGCGGACAACCGCGCCTTTCCCGACCAGGGAAATTTTGCGAGCTTGAAGAACAACGGCCAGCTGAGCACGCCAGCCGACGCGGCGGCGAGGTTGCTGGCCTACCTGGGACGCGACGACTTCGGCGCCAACCCGGTGGCCGATGTCCGCGACTGACGACTTGTCGGCGCCCGCGCCCGCGCGCTGCTGTACAGCGACTCAGTAGACCTCGGGTACCAGCAGGTCCGCCGGCACTGGGTGGCGGATGTAGTCTTCGTGCCGCACGCGCGGTGGCAGCACGATGGGTGGGTGCGCCACTTCCTTGTACGGCATCTGCTGCAGGAGGTGGTGGATGCAGTTGAGCCGCGCCTTCTTCTTGTCGATCGCCTGCACCACGCGCCAGGGCGCCTCGGCGATGTGGGTGCGCTCGAGCATGGTCTCCTTGGCCTTGGTGTAGGCCTCCCAGCGGCTGCGCGACTCCAGGTCCATCGGACTGAGCTTCCACTGCTTGAGCGGATCGTGAATGCGGCCCAGAAAGCGCGCGTACTGCTCGTCGTCCGAGATGGAGAACCAATACTTCATCAGCTGGATGCCAGAGCGCACCAGCATGCGCTCGAACTCGGGTACGGAACGAAAGAACTCTTCGTACTGATCGTCGGTGCAAAAGCCCATGACGCGCTCGACGCCTGCACGGTTGTACCAGCTGCGGTCGAACAGCACGATCTCGCCCGCGGCCGGCAGGTGCGACACATAGCGCTGAAAGTACCACTGTGTGCGTTCGCGGTCGTTCGGTGCCGGCAGCGCGGCCACTCGGCACACGCGCGGATTCAGGCGCTGGGTAATGCGCTTGATGACACCACCCTTGCCAGCCGCGTCCCGGCCTTCGAACAGGATCACCACCTTGTGGCCGGTGGCAACCACCCAATCCTGCAGCTTGACCAGCTCGGCCTGCAGCCGGAACAGCTCACGGAAGTAAACCCGACGCGCCTCTCGGTCCGCCGGCGTATCGACCAGGGTCTCCGCGCCTTCGGGGCCTGTCCAGACCCGGTCTTCGATCTCCATTTCCAGCTCTTCGTCATAGCTGTCCATGAGATCGCGCTGAATGCGCTGCATCATTTCTTCTTCACCGATGGTCAAGCTTTTCTCCTGCGGGCAAACATGGAACAGCTTCCGAAGGTAGCGAGAAGCTGTTGCAGTTTGATGACGAACCGGCGAAGCCTGCGTGAAAAAGCGCCCCACCGATGGCGGCGCGGCGTCAGCCAGTCATCACTTGGCGATCAGCATCTGGTAGATGTCGTCCTTGATCTTCAGGCGCTGCTTCTTCATGTTCTCGAGCGCATCGTCGGCGATGGCGCTGCCGTCCTGTTCGATCTTGGTGATGTTGTTGTTGACTGTGTCGTAGTCGTTGAAAAGGTGCAGGAAGCGCGAGCTTGAAAGCTTCAGGCTTCGCATCTTGCCCACCAGGTGGGGAAATTCATGGGCCAGGTCGTGGTTGAGTAATTCCATCCGTTGTCTCCTTCGTTGATGATGGCGAAGCGGAAGAACCGCGGCCGTCCGCTTCACCGGATTACAGTATGCGCTGGATTCACAAACCCACAGACAGGAGACAGGAATGAGCAGAGAAGTCGTGGTCGTCAGCGGTGTCCGTACCGCCATTGGTACCTTTGGCGGAAGCCTGAAGGATGTGCCCCCGACGGAGCTGGCAGCCCAGGTGGTCCGGGAGGCGCTGGCGCGCGCCGGCGTGGCCGGTGCCGACGTGGGGCATGTGGTGTTTGGCCATGTCGTCAATACTGAGCCCAAGGATATGTACCTGTCGCGCGTAGCGGCCATCAACGGTGGCTGCGGCGAGGGAACGCCGGCGTACAACGTGAACCGCCTTTGCGGCTCGGGCCTGCAGGCCATCGTGAACGCCGCACAGACCATCCTTCTGGGCGACGCGGACATCGCCATTGGCGGCGGCGCCGAGAACATGAGCCGCGCCCCGTATGCGTCGCTGAATGGCCGCTGGGGCATCCGCATGGGCGACGCAAAGCTGATCGACATGATGATGGGCGCCCTGCACGACCCTTTTCACAACATCCACATGGGCGTGACCGCCGAGAACATTGCCGCCAAATGGGGCATCAGCCGCGAAGACCAGGACCGACTGGCCGTTGAAAGCCACAACCGCGCGGAGCGTGCCACGCTGAACGGCTAATTGAAGGACCAGTTCATGCCGGTCATCCTGAAGAGCAATATAGGCGTCACCGCCTATGCCACGGACGTGCATTTCCGCCCGGGTTCCACTGTGGCCGACATGGCGAAGCTGAAGCCGGTGTTCGCCAAGGAAAACGGCACGGTGACCGCGGGCAACGCCTCCGGAATCAACGACGCGGCTGCCGCCGTCGTGCTGATGGAAAAAAG
>JAQGNA010000411.1 GCA_028292075.1 Rhodoferax sp.
ACGGCCACCACCCTCGACACTGCCTCGCACCGGTTCACCATCGACATTTCTGCCGAATCTCTCGACAAGACTGCCGGGCTCGACGCCGTCGGGCCGGTCAACCTCGAGAAGGCCCTGCGCGCCCACGACAGGCTCGGGGGTCACATCGTGTCGGGCCATGTCGACGGCATCGGACAGGTGAGCCGCTTCGAGCAAGTGGGGGAAAGCTGGCAGCTGAACATCCTTGCACCCAGGGCCTTGGCCAAGTACCTCGCCTACAAGGGCTCGATCACGGTCAACGGCGTCAGCCTCACCGTGAACCGGGTGGCCGACAGCGACGCGGGCTGCGACATGTCGATCAACCTGATTCCGCACACGGTCGAGAACACCGCGCTGGGCAACCTGCGCACGGGCTCGCCGGTCAACCTTGAGATCGACCTCATCGCCCGCTACGTGGAGCGCATGCTCCAGTCCGATCCCCAATCGCTGAACGCCGGTGCGAGTGCCGGCCCAGGTGCCGGTGCCGGTGCGGCCACCTTGACACCAGTCCCCTCTTCCTTTTCCGCCGCGAAAGCCTTGCCATGACCTTGCTCTCTCCCGCGCAGGCTGCGCCGTCCGTCGTATCTGCAGGCATTTCACCGGTTGAGGACATCGTCGCCGACATGCGCGCCGGCCGCATCGTGATCCTTGTCGACGAAGAAGACCGCGAGAACGAAGGCGACCTGGTTCTTGCGTCTGACCACGTCACGCCGGAAGCGATCAACTTCATGGCACGGCATGCCCGCGGGCTGATCTGCCTCACCTTGTCGCGCGAGATGTGCGAGCGCCTGAAGCTGCCGCCGATGGTGGCGCGCAACGGCGCAAAGCATGCGACCGCATTCACCGTTTCCATCGAAGCGGCCGAGGGCGTGACCACCGGCATCTCCGCAGCCGACCGCGCCCGCACGGTGCAGGCCGCCGTCGCACGCCAGGCCACCGCGCAAGACCTGGTGCAGCCCGGCCACATCTTCCCGCTGCAGGCGGTGGACGGCGGCGTGCTCATGCGGGCCGGCCACACCGAAGCTGGCTGCGACCTGGCCACCATGGCCGGCTGCAGCCCCTCGTCCGTCATCTGCGAAGTGATGAACGACGACGGCACCATGGCGCGGCTTCCGGATCTCCAGATCTTCGCCGCCCAGCATGGCCTGAAGATCGGCACCATCGCCGACCTGATCGAATACCGCAGCCGCAACGAATCGCTGATCGAGAAAATCGGCAGCCGCTCCATCCAGACTGCCTTCGGCGAATTCACCGCGCATGCCTTCCGCGACAAACCAAGCCGCGAATTGCACCTGGCCCTGGTCAAGGGCAGCTGGGATCCCGAGGACACGGTGGACGCCCGCGTGCACGAGCCGCTTTCGATTCTCGACCTGCTCGAGGTCGACCGCTCCATGCATTCGTGGAGCCTCGACGCCAGCCTGCGTCACATCGCCAGCCAGGGCAAGGGTGTGGCGGTATTGCTCAATTGCGGCGAAAGTGCGGCCGAATTGCTGGCGCAATTTGAAGGAACCGCCCGCCCCGCCCAGGCTCCCGAACGGGGCCGGATGGACCTTCGCACTTACGGCGTCGGTGCGCAGATCCTGCGGGAATGCGGCGTGCACAAAATGCGCCTGCTGGGCCAGCCCCGCCGCATGCCCAGCATGACCGGCTATGGCCTCGAAACGGTGGGCTACCTCGCGAAGAAACAAGAAAACAAGGAATAGAACATGCAAGGTGCAGACCAGGGCTACGACGCCCAACAGCCGCAGATGGACGGTCGCAAGCTGCGCATCGGCATCGTTCAGGCGCGCTTCAACGCTGGCATTACCAACGCACTCGCCGAAGCCTGCAAGGCAGAGCTCGCCGCGCTGGGCGTTGCCAGCCAGAACATCGTCCATGTGCTCGTGCCCGGCGCGCTCGAGGTGCCTGTGGCGCTGCAGGCGCTCGCCGAGAAGGAGGCCTTCGACGCGTTGGTGGCACTGGGCTGCATCATCCGCGGCGAGACGTACCACTTTGAACTGGTCGCAAACGAATCGGGCAGCAGCGTGAGCCGCATCGCGCTCGACTACCAGATCCCCATCGCCAACGCGATCATCACGACCGAGAATCTGGAACAGGCCATTGCCCGCCAGACCGACAAGGGGCGCGATGCGGCCCGCGTCGCCGTGGAAATGGCCAACCTGCTGGAAGCACTGAAATGAACGACGACCCCACCAGCCCGCCAGGCGCCACCTCCATCCCCGCCGCAGGCAAGCCGCCACGCCAGTCGCGCAGCGGCCTCACCAACACGGGTGTTCGCAAGGCCGCTGCCAAGTCGGTCCGCAGCCGCGCTCGCGAGTTCGCGCTGCAGGGCTTGTACCAGCACCTGGTTGGCGGCAACGATCCCGCGGCCATCGACGCCTTCACGCGCGACCTCGCCGGCTTCCACAAGGCCGACTCGGCGCATTACGACGCCCTGTTGCACGGCTGCATCGAGCAGGCCGCCGAGCTCGACGCGCTGATCCTGCCGCTGCTCGACCGCAAGATGGCCGAGATCTCGCCCATCGAGCGTGCCGTGATGTGGATCGGCGTGTACGAGATGCGCCACTGCCTCGACGTGCCATGGCGCGTGGTGCTGAACGAATGCATCGAACTCGCCAAGGAGTTCGGCGGTACCGATGGCCACAAGTACGTCAACGGCATCTTGAACAGCCTTGCGCCGAGCTTGCGCGCGGCCGAAGTGCAGGCCGACCAGGCATCGGGCAAGACCCGCCCGGCCGCGGCCTAGTCTCGCTTAGCCACTCAGCCACTGATCCACCTGACCACCTGATCACCCGCCGCACCACCAAGACATGCGCATCTCTCAACGTGCCGACGCCATCGAACCGTTCTATGTGATGGAAGTGGCCAAGGCCGCGTCTGCCATGGCCCGCGAAGTCGCCGACAGCGATCGGCCGATGATCTTCCTGAACATTGGCGAACCCGACTTCACCGCGCCGCCCCTGGTGCAGGAGGCGGCCCAACGCGCCATCCGCGACGGCGCCACGCAGTACACGCAGGCCATCGGGCTCGAGCCGCTGAGGGAACGCATCAGCGACTGGTACCGTAGCCGCTTCGGTGTCAACGTGCCGGCCCGCCGCATCGTGGTGACCGCGGGCGCGTCGGCCGCGCTGCAGCTGGCCTGCCTGGCGCTCATCGATGCCGGTGACGAAATCCTCATGCCCGACCCCAGCTATCCGTGCAACCGCCACTTCGTGAGCGCCGCGGACGGGCGGGCGGTGCTCATTCCCACCACGGCGGAAGAGCGTTTCCAGCTGAGCGCCGACAAGGTCGAGGCTGCCTGGACAGCCCGCACCCGCGGCGTGCTGCTGGCATCGCCATCCAACCCCACGGGTACCTCGATCCACCCTGACGAACTGCGCCGCATTCACCAGTTGGTGACACGCAAGGGTGGAATCACCCTGATCGACGAAATCTACCTCGGCCTGAGCCACGACCCGACCTTCGGCCAGACCGCGCTGGCGCTGGACGACCAGATCATCAGCATCAACAGCTTCAGCAAGTACTTCAACATGACCGGCTGGCGCCTCGGCTGGCTGGTGGTGCCTGACGCGCTGCTGCCGGTGATCGAACGCATCGCGCAAAATCTGTTCATCTGTCCGAGCACGGTGTCGCAGCATGCGGCGCTGGCCTGCTTCGAGGCCGAGTCGCTGGCCGAATATGAACGCCGCCGCGCCGAGTTCAAGGCGCGCCGGGACTACTTCATTCCGGCGTTGCGGAGCCTGGGCTTCGATGTGCCGGTCATGCCCGACGGCGCGTTCTACGCCTGGGCCGACTGTTCCGCTATCGGCCGCCGGCTGGGCATTGAAGGCAGCTGGGATTTCTCGTTCGAGGTGATGCGCCGTGCGCATGTCGCCATCACGCCCGGACGCGATTTCGGCACCGCCGACACGCAGCGCTTCGTGCGTTTTTCAACCGCCAGTTCAATGGCGCAGCTGCAGGCGTCGGTGGCCCGTTTGCGCACGATGCTGGGCTGAGCAAGGATGAGCGCGCCTGTCGACCCGACGACTCCCTGTTTTCGCTTCCCCGTCCGCGTGTACTGGGAAGACACCGACGCCGGCGGCATCGTCTTCTATGCGAACTACCTGAAGTTCATGGAGCGCGCCCGCACCGAATGGCTGCGGTCGCTCGGCATTGGTCAGCGCGCTCTCAAGGAGGCGACGGGCGGCATGTTCGTCGTGATTGACACCTCGCTGCACTACCACCGCCCCGCCCGGCTCGATGATGAACTTTTGGTTACAGCCAGTCTGGAACAAAGCGCACGGGCGTCTCTCACAATACGGCAGCAAGTGCTCGCAGGCCTCGGCCTCGACGGCACGGCCGCCACGGTGTTGTGCGACGGGCTCATCCGCATCGGCTGGGTGAACGCCGAAACCCTGAAACCTTCCCGCATTCCGCCAACACTTTTAGAAGCCCTGAAATGAGCCAAGATCTTTCGATTTTCCAACTGGTGATGAACGCCAGTTTCGTGGTGCAGCTGGTGATGCTGTTGCTCGTGTGCGTGTCCGTGGCCAGTTGGGCCGCCATCTTCAGGAAGCTGTTCTCGCTCGGCAAGGTGAAGACACTCAACGAAGCCTTCGAGCGCGAGTTCTGGTCGGGCACAAGCCTGAACGACCTGTTCGCCAGCGCCGCGCAGAACGCCAAGAACGCCGGCCCGATGGAGCGCATCTTCGCAAGCGGCATGCGCGAGTACCAGAAGCTCCGCGAGCGCCGCATCGCCGACCCGGGCACCCTGCTCGACGGCGCCCGCCGGGCCATGCGCGCCAGCTTCCAGCGCGAGATGGACGTGATCGAGTCGAGCCTGTCCTTCCTGGCTTCGGTGGGCTCCGTGTCGCCCTACGTGGGCCTGTTCGGCACGGTGTGGGGCATCATGCATGCCTT
>JAQGNA010000414.1 GCA_028292075.1 Rhodoferax sp.
CGGCTGGCAGCAGGCGCTGGTCATCCTGGGCGCGGCCGTGCTGCTGCTGGTGCCGCTTTCATTCTGGCTTCGCGAGCCCGGTTTCGGTGGCACAAGCGCCGCCCCACGCCAGCAGAGCATCGGCCAGGCCTTTCGTGAAGCCTTCAAGTACCCGAGCTTCCAGTTGCTGATGGCCGGCTACTTCGTCTGCGGCTTTCAGGTGGTGTTCATCGGCGTGCACATGCCGAGCTACCTGAAGGACAAGGGCCTGTCGCCCGAGGTGGCCGGCTATGCCCTGGCACTGATCGGCCTCTTCAACGTGTTCGGCACCTACATCGCCGGTACGCTGGGCCAGCGGCTGGCGAAGAAAAACATCCTTGCCTTCATCTATTTCGCGCGGGCGGTGGTCATCAGCGTGTTCCTGCTGGTGCCGCTGACGCCGCTAAGCGTCTACGTCTTTGCCAGCGTGATGGGGCTGCTGTGGCTGTCGACCGTGCCGCCGACCAATTCACTGGTGGCCCAGATCTTCGGCGTGCAGCATCTTTCGATGCTCAGCGGCTTCATCTTCTTCAGCCATCAGATCGGCTCCTTCATGGGCGTCTGGCTGGGCGGCTATCTGTATGACCGCACCGGCAGCTACGACATCGTCTGGATCATCGCCATCGCGCTCGGCGTGTTCGCCGGCCTGGTGAACCTGCCGGTGAAAGAAAACGCCATCCACAGGCCACTGCCTGCCGGTTCCGCCGGTTCCGCTGCATAGGCCCGCCATGCGCATCCGCCCGCGCACCATCGCCTGCTTCGGCGCCGCCGCCCTCGCCCTGGGCGGCGTGTTCACCCTGTACACGCGGCCTGAGTTTCTGGTGTCGCTGGCCGATCAGCTCTGGGCCTGTTTCTGAAGAACGTCGATCATTCGGGCCTGCAGGCCTCGCCCTGGGTGCAGCGCTGGTCGTCGCTGGTGCCGGCCAGCGGCACCCTGCTCGATGTGGCCTGCGGCGGCGGTCGCCACATGCGCTGGTTTGCGTCGCGCGGCCATGCGGTGACCGGCGTCGATCGCTCGGCGGAAGCGCTCGATGCCCTCAAGGCAGACTTCGAAACCGTGCTTGCCGACATTGAAAACGGCCCCTGGCCGCTCGAGGGCCGGGTGTTCGATGCGGTGGTCGTCACCAACTACCTGTGGCGCCCGTTGCTCCCACGCATCGTGGGCAGCGTCGCGGCCGGCGGTGTGCTGCTGTATGAAACCTTCGCGGCCGGCAACGAAACCGTGGGCAAGCCCTCGCGGCCCGACTTCCTGCTGCAGCCCGGCGAACTGCTCCGCGCCGCGGCGGGCCTGCGCGTGGTGGCATTCGAGGACGGCTTCGTCGACGGGCCGCCGCGCTTCGTGCAGCGCATCGCAGCCGTTCGCGAAACCGGCCCTGCGCCTGCGCGGCACCGCTTGTAGCCGGCTTTACCGCAGCCTCACCAGGGCCCCCGCCCGGCTGGGTAGAATGCGCCTTTCCGTTCAAGGCGACCCGCCCAACGTTCAGAATGAGTGTCCCATTCCAGAGATACCGCGGAACCGGCTCTGCCGGGCCGCAGGTATCGCCCCCTGCAAGGGGGGAGGAGCTACACGACGTGAGCGACCTGGGGGTGAGCCATTCCACCCGTTTGAGACTGCGGACATGACACCCATTACTGGCAGCATCGTGGCACTCGTGACCCCGATGCACGAAGACGGCAGCGTCGACTACCCCACCCTGCGCAAGCTGATCGACTGGCACATCACCGAAGGCACCGACTGCATCGGCGTGGTCGGCACCACCGGCGAATCGCCGACGGTCAACGTCGACGAACACTGCGAAATCATCCGCGTCTCGGTCGAACAGGCCAAGGGGCGTGTGCCCATCATGGCAGGCTGCGGCGCGAATTCAACTTCCGAAGCCATCGAGCTGACGCGCTTCGCCAAGAAGGTCGGCGCGGACTGCCAACTTCAGGTCGTGCCCTACTACAACAAGCCGACCCAGGAAGGCCAGTACCAGCATTTCAAGGCCATCGCCGAAGCGGTGGGTGACCTGCCCATGGTGCTCTACAACGTACCCGGCCGCACGGTCGGCGACCTGCAGCACGACACCGTGCTGCGCCTGACCCAAGTGCCAGGCATCGTCGGCATCAAGGAAGCCACGGGCAACATCGAGCGCGCGCAGTGGCTGATTCGCGACGTGCCCAAGGGCTTCGCCGTGTACTCCGGCGACGACCCCACCGCCGTCGCGCTCATGCTGTGCGGCGGACAGGGCAACGTGAGCGTCACTGCCAACATCGCGCCGCGCCTCATGCACGAGCTGTGCGTGGCCGCCATTGCCGGCGACACGCGAACGGCCATGGAAATCCAGCGCAAGCTGATGCCGGTGCACAAGCACCTGTTCGTGGAAGCCAACCCGATTCCGCTGAAGTGGGCCATGGCCCGAATGAACCTCTGCGGCGGCACGATGCGGCTGCCGATGACACCGCTGTCCGCCAGCTTCGAGCCGGTGGTGGAAGCCGCGCTGAAAAGCAGCGGCCTGATCTGACAAGACCTCAATAGGACGACGACGTGAATCAATCTGCAAGACTGGCCCTGCTCGGCCTGACCGTGGCGCTGGGCGCCTGCTCGGTGCTGGAAGGCGACAAGATCGACTACAAAAGCGCCGCCAAGGCGCCCACGCTGGAGGTGCCACCCGACCTCTCCCAGCTGAACCGCGAGAGCCGCTACGTCGTGCCGGGCGCACCGGTCACGGCCAGCAACTACCAGATCGGCCAGGCCGCCCCCACCGCCCCGACCGCCGCCACCGCCATCGGCGACGTGCGCATCGAACGCGCCGGCAACCAGCGCTGGCTGGTCGTCGCCCGTCCGGCCGACCAACTGTGGGGCCCGGTGCGAGACTTCTGGCAGGAGAACGGCTTCCTGCTGATCCAGGACCAGGCCGCGCTGGGCATCATGGAAACCGACTGGGCCGAAAACCGGGCCAAGATTCCGCAGGATTTCATCCGCAACACCATCGGCAAGGTCTTCGATTCGCTCTATTCCACCAGCGAGCGCGACAAGTTCCGCACCCGCCTGGAGCGCAGCGCCAGCGGCGCCACCGAGATCTACGTCACGCACCGCGGCATGGTCGAGGTCTACAACAGCACGCAAAAGGACCAGACCGTCTGGCAGCCCCGCCCCGCCGACCCGGAACTCGAAGCCGAGTTCCTGCGCCGCCTGATGGTGCGCCTGGGCAGCACCAACGAACAAGCGCAGTCGGTGCTGGCGGCCTCCGCAGCGCCCGCGTCGGCACGCGTGTCCATGGTGAACAACCAGCCGGTGGTGCAGATCGCCGACGGCTTCGACCGTGCCTGGCGGCGTGTCGGCCTGACGCTCGATCGCACCGGCTTCACCGTCGAAGACCGGGACCGCAGCCAGGGTCTTTACTTCGTCCGATATGTGGCGCCCAACGCCGACAAGAAGGAGCCAGGCTTCTTCTCGAAGCTGTTCAACTCCACCACGAACACGCCGCCGCTGAAGTACCGCATCGCGGTGCGCAGCCAGGCCGATGCGACCACAGTGTCGGTGCTGAACGCCGATGGCGCCCCCGAATCGTCCGCCAACGCCCAGCGCATCGTTCAGGTCATCGCGGACGACTTGAAGTAGGCGCCTTTCCGGGTTTTCAGGTTGCGCACGGCGTGTTGCGCTCACCCGACGCTTTGAAAAGGTCAGGACGGGCGCGCAGAGCGCAATAGTGGCGCCCCGGCAACGCCGGTTCTGCCGCGCTCCGAAAGGCTGGTCCTGTCAGGCGTGGCATGAAGGTCGTGCCTTGCCCTTATTTGCACATCAAACAGGGTGGAGCACGCCAAGTCTCAAGACGCAGCTCGCCGATCATTGACGAACCCATGCTCCGTTTCAAGAATCTAGGCAGCGGCAGTACCGGTAACGCCACCCTCATCGAAGCGGGCAGCGGGGGTGCGAGGAAGCGGTTGCTGGTCGATTGCGGTCTCGGCATTCGGCAACTGGATTTCCGGTTGAATCAGGCCGGCCTGCAGGCCGACGAGCTCGACGCGATCTTCATCACGCACGAGCACAGTGACCACATCGGCTGCGCGCGCCAACTGGCGATGCGTTACCGCATTCCGGTGTGGATGAGCCACGGCACCCACATGGGAATGGGCATGGTCGATTTCGACGGCTTGCTGAACATCACCCGCGACAGCGCGCCAATCGACCTCGGTGAGATGCAGGTCATGCCTTTCACCGTGCCGCACGACGCGCGAGAGCCGCTGCAGCTCACCGCGAGCGATGGCGACGCGAGGCTCGGCGTGCTGACCGACCTGGGCCATGCCAGCCCGCACGTCCTGCGGCATGTGGCCGACTGCCATGCGCTGCTGCTCGAATGCAATCATGACCCGGAGATGCTGAGCGCCTCGCGCTACCCGCCGTTCCTCAAACGCCGCGTTGCCGGCTTGTACGGCCACCTGGCCAACCACGCGGCCGCTGAAATTGCCGAAGCGGTTGCCGGCAACGGCCTGAGGCGCATCGTTGCCGCCCATCTCAGCCAGCAGAACAACCGGCCGGACCTGGCACTTGCGGCGCTCTCGGCAAGGGCGGCCTGTGAGGCGATCGAACTGCTGGTCGCGCATCCGGTGGAAGGCACCGACTGGCTGGACGTGTAAGCCGGAGCGGGCGCGGCAGGCAAGCGCGTGGAGCTTGAGGCATGGCGCCGAACGCATCGGCCCGCAAAACGCCTGCCACCGGGTGTTGGACTGCTCTCTGCAGGCGTAAAAAAAGCCACCTCGCGGTGGCTTTTTGCCTTGTGGGCGCTGACCGAAGAATTACTTCTTTGGAGCAGCAGCATCGGCAGCGGCCTTGGCGGCATCGCCGGCAGCCTTGGCTGCATCGCCAGCGGCGTTGGCAGCATCAGCGGCTGCACCGACCACGGCGCCGGAAGCTGCGGTAGCGGCAGCGCCAGCAGCGGAAGATGCGTCAGCGGCGGCCGAAGCTGCGGCAGCAGCAGCAGGAGCTGCTGCAGGTGCTGGTGCTTCAACTGGAGCGGGTGCGGGCGCAGGAGCCGGCTCTTCTTTTTTACCACAGGCGGCCAGGGCAGCGGCGGCAACCAGAGCTGCCAGTACAAGCGATTTGTTCATTGCAAAAATCCTTTTATAGAGGGAAATCAATTTCCGGAAACTGTCACCGCAACCCCGTTGTGATGACCGAGCGAAAGCACTCGAGCTCTTTCAACTCAGCCAAAAATTATAACCCTTACCCCTCGCAATGATTGTTAACCCTAAGTAACTCAACCAGGTTGGCCGCGCTTTGTGAGGGACTGTGGCGTCAAAGCCCCAGGACGGTGGCAGGAAACGAAGGACTGCTTCGGCGAAGCCATTCATTGGCGTCCTGTTGCAGTTCTGTGCGCCAGCGCGCTTCATCGGAACACACCCCGGTGCAGTGCTCGAGATCCAGCCGACGCATCGCCCAGCCCGGCCCGATCAGGCAGCTGGGCATCAGCATGAGGTCCGAGCTGCGCACCGCGCGGCAATCGACAATGTGCGACCAGGTGCGGCGCCATTGCACGAAACGGGCATGTCGGCGGGTGACTTCGTCATAGCGGCCGGCGAGCATCGTCCATTTGCGTCCCGGGCCGGCCCAGGCATTGAGCGACTCGACCACGCTCCGCTCGCCCAGGGGCCAATCCTCGAAGCTGGGGTCGCAGACGACGATCTCGCGCCAGCCATCGCGGGCGGCGCAACTTAGTGCCTCGCGCAGGTGCTGCTGAAAGGCGACCCGGCCGTCGAACCGCCCTGCAGGCAGTTCGCCAGGCGGCCGTTGTGCGTCATCAGCTGTTGACACGTGGTCCATTCGCAGTCCTCCTTCAAATGGAATCATACAAACGTCGGACGCGGGGGGCCGAACACCAAACGTCGCGCCGGCGCCACCCGCGGTCACTCGCGTTGCGGATCTGCGTGGGCCCAGCCCGACTCGCACCAGGATGTGAGCAGCGACATGGCGTCGTCGCTCGCCCGCGCCAGTTCCAGGCCTGTCAATGCCCGCGCATCGGCCAACCGGCGCATCAGCGTCGCGTCGCGTCCGGCAGCGCGGTAGCTCTCACCG
>JAQGNA010000415.1 GCA_028292075.1 Rhodoferax sp.
TGCGGCGGTTCACAGGGCCGGAAGCGCTGGCAAAGCGGTGCTGATCGCGAGGCGGTGGTACTTCTAGCATACCGGCACTCTAGCCGAACCCGACCGTGGAAACCGTGCAGGAGTGAAAGCACGTGTCACCTTCCCGGATGGTTTCCGCGGGCGGCCTTTACAACATAATCAAAGGCCAGGCACCTTTGCCGGCCCGCCCGCGGTCCAGCGCGTCATCAACCGATGACAAAGGTTCGCAGATCCGCCCAGAAACGCAAAACGCGGCCGGAGCCGCGTTCAAATCGAAGCGAAGGCGATCAGGCCTTGTCGATCGTGTCCTTCAACACTTCCTTGGCATCGCCAACGTTCTTCTGTGTCGTGCCTGCGACCTGCTTCGACAGACCCTTGGCTTGCTGCTCCGGGCTGTCGATCAGCTCGCCGGTCTTTTGTTGAACCTTGCCGGCAGCGTCTTTCAGCGTGCCCTTGACTTGATCTGTGTTCATGTCTTTTCCCTTATGAATGTGCCGCGTTTGCGGCGAAGCGTCTGATCGGCGCTTATTAAAGATATCGCGTGACATGGGCCTGGTGCGCCATCCATTGCCGAGTGTTCGCGTGGGCGCCAGCCTACGCACCGGCGCCTGGTCTGCCGGCGTCCCACCGCGCCCAAGAACCGCGTGGTCCTGTGCGCGGAGTTCTCTGGTAGGTGGGGCTGGTAGCCGACGCCGCCTTCAAGGCAATGCTGGCGGTCCACCGAGCGCCAGCACCAGCACGGCATGGTTGTCCAGACGGTTCAAGCGGTTCTCGGCCACCGCGATTTCCGCGCTGCGGCGCTTCTCCTGGGCATCGAGCCAGGGCTTGAGGGCCACCGAGCCGGCACGGTACCGGATCTCATACAGCCGCTCCGCCTGGCGGGCTGCCTCCAGCGCCTGTGCCAGCAGCGCGGCCTGCTCGGCAAGCTGCTGACGCGAGGACAGCGCGTTGTTCACGTCTCCGAACGCGGTGTAGAGCGTCTGCCGGAAGTTGACCACCGCCTCGTCCAGTTGCGACTGCGAGATCTTGATGTCGAGGTCGCGCTGGGTGCGTTGGAGGAAGGGCATGGTGATGCCCAGGCCCAGGCTCGCGACCGGGTTCTTCAACAGGTTCACCAGCGACGCGCTCGAGGTGCCAAGGCCGCCGGTGAGCGACAGCGCCGGGTAGTAGCTTGCGCGGGTCGCGTCGATGCTGGCGCTGGCCTCCCGCAGCCGCAGTTCGGCGGCGCGCAGGTCGGGGCGGCGGCCAAGCAGCGTGGCGGGCAGGTCGGCTTCGACCGGCGGCAGGCTGGCCTCGGGCAGGCTGGCGGGCAGGGTGCCGACGGCCAGCGGCGCGCCGTCGAACAGCAGGCCGAGCGCCGTGCCGGCTTCGACCTGTTGCTGTTGCAGCGTGCTCTGGCTGGCCTGCTGGCTGCGAAGGTTCTGTTGCGCTTCGGCCAGCTCCAGCCCGGAGACGGCGCCAGTGCGGTACTGCACCTGTACCAGCTCCAGCGTCTTCTGCGCCACGGCGATGCTTTGCAGGTTGGCCGCCAGCCGCTGGTTTAGGTAGCCGATCCGCCAATAGAGCTGCGCCGTGGTGGCCGCAAGCGAAAGGGCCGTGGCCTCGCGGTCCTGCACGGTGGCCAGGGCCTCCCACTGGGCCACATCACGCTGGCTGCCCAGGCGATTCCAGAGGTCGATTTCATAGCTTGCTCCGAGCGAGATGCCGCTCGACCTGGCGGTGCCGCCGCCATTCAGCGAGCGGCTCACACCGCTGTTGGCGTTGCCGCTGAACCTGGGTCCGAACTGATTCTCGGCCAGGCCCACCTGCAACTGCGCGCGGCGCACTCGGATGCCGGCGGCGGCCAGGTCGTTGTTGCGCTGAAGGGCCTGCTCGACGAGCTGGGTCAGCACCGGGTCGTTGAAGCCGTTCCACCAGGGCGACGGCGGCGTCACGCCGGCGGCCGTGCTGCTGTTCTCGCCGGCCGGGTACTGCCATTGCGTCGGCACGCTCGTGGCCGGCGCGGCATAGGGCGTGTGCAGCGAGCTGGCGCAGCCGCTGGCGAGCAGCGCCAGACAAAGTGCGCCGGCACGGAACGAAGGTTGAAAGCTGGATCGCATCTTGGTAGAACTCATTCGCGCGCCAGGGCGTCGACCGGGTCGAGCCGCGCGGCGTTGCTGGCCGGCAGAAAGCCGAAGATCACGCCGATCAGGGTCGAACAGGCGAATGCGGCGACCATCGAGGTGGTGGAATAGACCATCTGAAAATTGCCACCCAGCCGGCCGAAGCCCCAGCCGATCGACAACGCCAGCGCGATGCCCAGCACACCGCCGAGCAGGCAGACCAGCACGGCCTCGATCAAGAATTGCTGGCGGATGTCGCCTTGCCGGGCGCCCACGGCCATCCGCACGCCGATCTCGCGGGTGCGCTCGGTCACCGACACCAACATGATGTTCATCACGCCGATGCCGCCCACGATCAGCGAGATCAGCGCGATGGCGGAGATCAGCAGCGTCAGCGTCTGGGTGGTGCTTTCGATGGTCTGGCGGATGGTGTCGGTGTTGAGCACGTAGAAGTCCACGGTGCCATGGCGCTGTTTGAGCAAGGTGTTGATGCCTTGTTCCGCAGTGGCCGTGGCCACGTCGTCGCTCACCCGCACCGTGATGCTGCGCAGGTATTTTTGGCCGAGGATGCGGTTCATGGCCGCTGTGTAGGGCACATAGACATTCAGCGCCTCGCTGTTGCCGTAGGCCGATTCGCTCTTCTTGGCGACGCCCACCACGCGGCACGGCACGGCGCCCAGCAGGATCACCTCGCCCACCGGG
>JAQGNA010000418.1 GCA_028292075.1 Rhodoferax sp.
CCCAAGTTCGGCGACGCCGCCGCCTGGGCCCCACGCATCAAGAATCCGTTCGAAACATTGCTGAACTCGGCCCTGCACGGCAAGGGCGCCATGGGCGCGCAGGGCGGCGGCGACTTCGAAGACCTGGAAATCGCCCGCGCCGTGGTCTACATGGCCAATGCCGGCGGTGGCAAGTTCCCCGAGCCGGCCAAGCCGGCCGGCGCCCCGGCGGAAGGCGCCTCCGCCGCGCCGGCTGCGGCCGCAGCACCGGCTGTCGGCGCCTCGGCGCCTGAAGTGGCCGCATCCGCAGCACCCGCCGCCGCACCGATGGCAGCCGCCAAGTAATCCAGGCGCCGAGCGGCAATTCGTCCGCCATGCGAAAAAGCCGGTCGATGACCGGCTTTCTGCTTTGTGGCGGGTCAGACCATTGCGCCGACCGATGAACCCTCAACCAGTCACCGGTCGACCCAGTGAAAACGGCCAATGGTCAACCGGGTTTGCGCGCGTCCTTCGGGCGCAACACCTCGGGGCTCGGCATGTAGCCGTAGCGGCCGGGCAGGCTGTCCGCCGGCATCTCCACCGGATGCCATGCCGCCGCCTCGACCGCTTCGGCCGCCCAGCCGGTGTCGAGCGTGTGCACCAGGCCGAAGCCGAGCGAGGTGTCGAGGTAGACACGGCCGGCCTCGTCGAGCACGCAGGCCCGCACCTCCGCCGGCTGGCCGGCGTGCGATGCCACCGAAAAGTCGGACTGCACCCGCCACACGAAAGGCGCGGCTTCAAGCTCCACGTAGACCCGCTGGGGTCCGTTCTGGAAGAACCAGCAGCCGCGTGCGTCGCATTCGTAGTTGCGCTGGATGAAGTCGATCAGCTTTTCGTGCTGCAGGCGCGAGCCCTTGCTGCCGGCACTGGCGCCGCTGCCCGCAAACGGCCCCAGCGCCTGCACGCGGTCGTCGCGCATGTACCAGCTGCCGCGCGCGTCGAGCCCCAGCCAGCCGTAGCAGTCGGGAACGTTGGGCCACTTGGCGATGGCCTGCCTGACGATGTCATCCATGGGGCCATGATACGGCGGCCCCTGTGCCTTGGGTGTAGGCGTGCGCCGCCCGCTGCCTTCACCTTCCCCTTGACCGTCACCGCGGGCATCCGTCGCCAGATGGTGCGCCGGGCCGGTGCCAACCGTTAGCGGGCGGCCTTTGCCAGCCACCCGCCCACGGCGTCGGGCATGGTCCTGACATGGCCCGGCACCGGACCATGCGGGAAGCCCACATGCCCGCCATGCGCCGGTTGCCAGAGCGTGACGAAGTCGCCGACCTCGTTCTGGTGAGGCAGGCTCCAGGCCGGCACGAAAGGGTCGTTGCGGGCATTCACCACCAGCGTGGGCACTCGGATGTCGGCCAGGTGCGGCTTTGAAGAAGCGCGGCCCCAGTAGTCCTCGGTGTTGCGAAAGCCGTGCAGCGGCGCGGTGAAGATGTTGTCGAACTCGTAGAGGTCGCGCGCGGCCACCATGGCGTCGCGGTCGAACAAGCCTGGGAACTGCGCCAGCTTGGCCAGCGCCTTGGGCTTCATGCTGCGCAGGAACATGCGGGTGTAGACCTGCCGGTTGAAGCCACGCCCGATGGCATAGCCGCCGGCGGCCAGGTCGATGGGCGAACTGACCGCCGCCACCCCCTTCACCACGCGGCCTGCCTGCTCGCCCATTTCTTCAGCCCAGCGCAGCAGCGCATTGCCGCCGAGCGACACACCCACCGCCAGCACCGGCCCCTGGTGCCAGGCGTGCAGCCGCTTGAGCACCCAGCCCACCTCCTCGAAGTCGCCCGAATGGTAGGCGCGGGGCGCCAGGTTGATCTCGCCACTGCAACCGCGGAAATGCGGCACCGCGAAGGCCATGCCATGGGCCCGGGCGAAGTCTGCGAAAGCTTCGGCGTAGTGGCTGGCAGACGATCCCTCGAGGCCGTGGAACAGCACCAGCAGCGGCCGGTCGCTGGGCTGGGCGACCGGGTCGGCCACCAGGGCGGCTGGGTCGGCGAAATCGACGTCGACGAAATCGAGATCGGGCGTGATCCAGCGCTCACGGCGGAACTCGGGCCGCGGCCCGAACACCCGCGTGGAGTACAGCGCCGGCCAGATGGTCTGCAGGTTGCCGCCAGGCAGCCAGGAGGGCGCAACGTAGTTCACCGCGCGCCGGTCTCCGGGCGACACGCCGCCACGCCCGTGCAGGCCAGCGTCACGTCATCAATGGAGGACCTGGCTCGCATGGAACTCCTTTGTCTCGTGGGCCGCGCCGGCGCTGGCATGGTGAGCGACGAGCCGCCAGCCCTGGGCCGTCTTGTGATAGACGTTGGTGGCGGTGACGAAGGCCTCGCGCGGCCCTTCTTGCGTCAGCAACTCGACGCGCTCGACCAGGCTGTGCACGCTGCTGCCCATCGACTCGATCTTGCGCAACCGCTCCGGCCAGGCGCGGATGCGGCCGTTGGCGAACATGGCGTCGAAGGCGCCGCGGATCGCCGCCGGCCCCATGAGCCGCGCACCGCCAGGGTGGACGCAGAGGATGTCGTCCTCGTCCGCCCAGCAGGCCATCA
>JAQGNA010000427.1 GCA_028292075.1 Rhodoferax sp.
GAGCGGAGGCCTGGGCGGGCTGGGTGGCCTCGGTGGTCTCGGCGGCGGAATGGGCGGCTGGGGAGGCGGTGGCGGCGGTTTTGGTGGTGGTGGTGGTGGTGGAGGCGGCGGCGGCTTCGGCTCGGGCGGCGGCGGTAATTTTGGGGGCGGCGGCGCCTCGGGAGGGTGGTGAAGCCATGACAAACAGCCTCTTCTCCCGGCTCGGCCGAGTGCTGCGCCACCGGTGGGTCGACCAGGGCGATGCCGAACGCGCCATTCCGCCCGACATGCTGGAGCGCCTCATGCGCCGCGTGGCCGCAAGCGAGCAACGCCACACCGGCGAAATCCGCATCTGCGTCGAAGCGGGTCTGCCGCTGAGTTACCTGTGGCGAGGCGCCGGCGCCCGTGAACGCGCCGTCACCCTGTTCGGCAAGCTCGGCATCTGGGACACAGAGCACAACAACGGCGTGCTCATCTACCTGCTGCTGGCCGACCATGCCATCGAGTTGGTCGCCGACCGCGGGCTCAACCGCCATGTCACGCCCGCGCAGTGGCAGGCGATGGTGGAGCGCATGAGCGCGCCGTTCCGTGAAGGCAGGTTCGAAGAGGGCCTGACGCAGGCGCTGGAAGAAGTGTCGGCCGTGCTGGCCGCCTATTTCCCGCTGGCCGAAGGCGGCGTTCGGCCGAACGAATTGCCCGACGCGCCCGTGTTTGCGCCGCAAGACGACGACTGACGGCACGCGTCAGGGTCTGGTCAGTGGGCGTTGCTTAAGGCCTGATGCATGCAGTAGTCGAGCAGAGCATCGATTTCATTCGACTTGTCGAACACCGCGTCCGCCTTGAGGGCCATGCAGCGGCTGCGCATTTCAGGGGTGGCGTAGTTGCTCAAGACCACCACCTTCTGCTGCGGCCGGCGGTGCATGCACGACGCCAGCACGCCCAGGCCGTTTCCTTCACGCAGGAACAGGTCGATGATGGCGAGATCCCAGTCGTCTCCGTTGCGGGTCAGCCAACGGCAGCCTTCACCTTCCGTCGCGGAGGCGCCCACAGTCTTCACGTTGGCCAGTTCGGCCAAGGTGTCGATCAGGTTTTCCCTGATCACGGGGTTGTCTTCTACGAGATATGTTCTGAGTACCATGTTGCTCTCCGGCGGATGCCTCCGGCACGCCGGATGTTCGAAAGCCCGAACACCAGGGCTGATGCGCTTCCACGTCTGACCTGATTGTGCGTAGCCCGGCAATGCCGCGGTGCAGGGACCGCGGCACCTTGGGTGTAGTCCGATGCCGACAGCTGGACGTCGGAGGGCTCTTGCCGGCGGAGACGGCTTCTACGGGAAACAGCCCGGTGATGACCGCGCAGCGCGAGGCTGGCAATGTGCATCTTCACTGTTCGTCCAGCGGCGCGCTCTCGTTGCGGGGCAACAGCACTTCGAGCGTCTGCAGGCTGTCTGCCTCGGCCACGGGCTTGTCTTCGCGCCAGCGCAGCATGCGCGGAAACCGCACCGCGATGCCGCTCTTGTGGCGCTTGCTCCGGGCGATGCCTTCGAAGCCCAGCTCGAACACCAGCGTCGGCTTGACGCTGCGCACCGGGCCGAAGCTTTCCACCGTGGTCTTGCGGATGACCGCATCGACCCGTGCCATCTCGGCATCGGTGAGGCCCGAATACGCCTTGGCGAACGGCACCAGCTGGCGCGGCGTGGGGTCGGCCACGGCGTCGCCGGCCGCGGGCTCGGGCCGGTCCCACACGGCGAAGGTGTAGTCGCTGTACAAGCTGGCGCGCCGGCCGTGGCCACGCTGCGCATAGATCAGCACGGCGTCGACGCTGAGCGGATCGATCTTCCATTTCCACCACACGCCGACGTCCTTGGTGCGGCCCACGCCGTACTGGGCGCTGCGGGCCTTGAGCATCATGCCCTCCACGCCAAGCGACCGGGCCGCCTCGCGCTGGCGGGCCAGGTCGGCCCAGCTGTCGCCCTCGAGCAGCGGGCTGGTCCGCAGCGTGGGGTGGTTCAGCTCGGCCATCAACGCGTCGAGGTGCGCGCGCCGCAACGACTGTGGCTCGGCGCGCAGGTCCTGCCCCTGCCATTCGAGCAGGTCGTAGGCCAGCAGCACCACCGGCATGTCCTTCAGGATCTTGGCGCCCAGCGTCTTCCGGCCGATGCGGGTCTGCAGGTCGGCGAACGGCTGCACGCGCCCGGCGCCATCGGGCGCCCTGTCGTCATGGCGCCAGACGACGATCTCGCCGTCGATCACCGTGCCGTCCGGCAGCGCATCGGCCATGGCCTGCAGTTCGGGGAAGCGGTCGGTCACGAGTTCCTCGCCACGCGACCACACCCAGCTCTGCCCGGCGCGCCGCACCACCTGGGCGCGGATGCCGTCCCACTTCCACTCGACCAGCCAATCGGCGGGCGGCCCCAGAAGCGCATCGAACTGCGCCACGTCCACATTGAACGGATGCGCCAGGAAGAACGGGTACGGCTGGCCGCTGGTCTTCTGGTTCTGCTCGCCGGCACTCTCGGCGGCGATCAGGCCGGCATAGTCGGCCGCGCTCGGCTGCCCGCTGATGTGGGTGTAGCCCATCAGCCGCTGCGCCACCCGCTTGGCGTCGACGCCGGCCACGGCGGCCAGCGCCTGCGTCACCTGCAGCCGCGACACACCGACGCGGAAGCTGCCGGTCATGAGCTTGAAATACACCAGCCGTTCGTCGACCGCCAGCTGCCGCCACTGCCCGCGCAGCGTGTCGGCCACGGCCTCGGGCGGCGTCTTGCGCAGCGGCAGCAGGTGCTGTTCGATCCACACCGCCAGGCCGAGGTCGTGCTGCGAGGTGGGCGGTGGCAACAGCAGTGCGATGGTTTCAGCCAGGTCGCCCACCGCCTGGTAGCTTTCTTCGAACAACCATTCAGGCAGGCCCGCCTCGGCCTGGGCCAGCGCCCGCAGCAGCCTGGTCGGCACCAGTTGACGCGGCTTGCCGCCGGCCAGAAAGTACACGGCCCAGGCGGCGTCCTGCGGCTCGGCGTCGAGCAGGTAGCGTTGCAGGGCGGCCTGCTTGGCCAGACTGGACGTGGTGGCGTCGAGTTCGCGGTAGAGGGCGGCGAAGGCTTTCATGCGGCGGGTTCCTCGGCGGTCGCCGGCCCCCACCCCGGCCCCCCCCCGGGAGGGGAGGGAGGAACGGCTGTTTCTCCTCCCCCTTCCGGGGGGAGGCCGGGAGAGGGGCTGCCCCCGTTGTCAGCACCCGCTGACCCACCGCCCCCATCCGCCACATCTTCATCCCCGTATTCCGTCTTGAATCCCTGCGCCTGAAGCCCGTTTTCCGTGAGCCAGCGCACCAGCACCGCCACGCTGCCGTGCGTCACGAAGACGCGTTCGGCTCCGGTGCCCTTGATGGCCCGCTGCAGCCCCGGCCAGTCGGCGTGGTCGCTCATCACGAAGCCACGGTCCACGCCGCGCCGGCGCCGCGTGCCGCGCAGCTGCATCCAGCCGCTGGCGAAGGCGTCGGCATAGGCGCCGAAGCGCTTCATCCAGGGCGTGCCCTGGGCCGACGGCGGCGCCAGCACCAGCGCCCGCTTCAGCATCTGCGGATTCACCTCCGGATCGGACACGCGCAGCGTGGGCGGTAGCGCCACGCCGGCCGCGCGGTACACCGCGTTCAGCGGCTCGACCGCGCCGTGCACCACGATCGGCCCGATGCTGGCGTCCACGCCATGCAGAATGCGCTGCGCCTTGCCGAAGGCATAGCAGAACAGCACCGAGGCGCGGCCGGCCTCGGCATTGCCGCGCCACCATGCGTCGATTTCGGCAAACAGCACCGGCTGCGTAGGCCAGCGGTAGATCGGCAGGCCGAAGGTCGATTCGGTGATGAAGGTGTGGCAGGCCACCGGCTCGAAAGCCGGGCAGGTGCCGTCGGGCTCGGTCTTGTAGTCGCCCGAAGCCACCCAGACCTCGCCCCGGTGCGCCAGCCGCACCTGCGCCGAGCCGAGCACATGGCCGGCCGGGTGCAGCGACAGCGTCACGCCGTGGTGCTCGATGGTCTCGCCATAGGCCAGCGTCTGCAGCTGGATGTCGGCGCCGAGCCGCGTGCGCAGTGTGCCCTCGCTGTCGGTATGGGCCAGGTAGTGAGCACTGCCCATGCGGGCGTGGTCCGAATGCGCATGCGTGATGACGGCGCGCTCCACCGGCCGCCAGGGGTCGATGTAGAAGTCGCCGGGCGGGCAGTAGAGGCCTTCGGGCCGGGCGACGATGAGGTCCATGGCGGTGTGATGGTGCAGGCGCAGCGATTTGCTCTGGTGGAATGCTAGCCGGCCCGCGGCAGCCCATCCGTCACGCCCCCGCGCGATTCCCCGTGGGCCGATGCCTACAACCCTGCCCGGCCCGCCGGCGCCAACTGGGTTACAACACCGGCATGGCACCACCCCACCGCGCGCAGGTCAGCGCCTCTCCCTGGC
>JAQGNA010000431.1 GCA_028292075.1 Rhodoferax sp.
GCTGCGTTTGGTGAATCCGACCGGGAACTCAACGCCAAAGCCGGCATTACTGCACGTATCCTCGAGTGAAGGCGGGCCGCAAAGCCCGCCAGCCACCCGAGGACGACCATGCATCCGAATCCGCACCGCCGCCGGCAAAACGCTGAGCCATGCGCCGCAGAACGCTGATCGGCGCGGCCTTGGTCGTGCCGGCGCTGGCACGGGCCGTGGCAGCGCCGCTGCCCCAGATGGCCTTGGTGATCGGTAACAACCAATATCTTTCCGGAGCCAGCCTGGCCAACCCGGTGAACGACGCGCGGCTGATGCAACGCACGCTCGCCGCACTCGGTGTCAAGGTGCAACTCGAGACGGAACTCGACGCCGCGGCCATGGTCGGCCATGTCGAGGCCTTCACCAGGAAGGCGCGCGCTTATCCGGGCGTCGTCTGGGTCTACTACGCCGGCCACGGCGTGCAACTGGAGGGCAGAAACTACCTGGTCGGCACGAAGGCCCTGACCGACACGCCGGAAACCGTGCGCGCGGGAAGCCTGGCGCTCGAAAGGCTGCTCGACCTGCTCGACGGCGCCCGACCGCACGCCACCGTGGTGATCGTCGACGCCTGCCGCGACAACCCCTTCGCAGGCCGCGTTACCGACACCCGCAGCTTCGGGCCGCAGGGCCTGCAGCCGCCAGGAAAAGAGCGCGCCGGCACACTGATCGCCTATGCAACGGCGCCCTACACCAAGGCCCTTGACTGGCCCGGCGCCCCGAACGGGCCCTACACCGCCGCCCTTTGCCGGGCGCTGCTTGCCAAGCCGCGGACACTTGAGGAAGCACTTCGCGAGACCAGCAAGGAAGTCCAGCGCAACACGGAGGCGACGCAGTCCAAGGCCGGCCAAAGGCCCCAGACGCCTTGGTACCTGTCATCGCTCACCACCGAGGTCTGGCTGGGACAAACCAGCGTGGAGCTTCGGCCACTGGCGAACGCGCCGCTGCTGGCGGGCGGCGGCACGGGGACAAGGTCGTTCCGCGCGGATCTGCAGGTCGACAACCACCACCCCGACGTGACGACCGACGAGTGGGCCGAACTCACGTTCCGACTGGAGACGCAGGCCAAGCGCGTGGACCGTTTCGAAGCCCGGCGCACGCTCGAGGCCGCCGTGCGCCCGGCGGCAAGCGACTTCGATCGCACCCTGGCCGGCTTGCTGCTGGAGCAGGGCCGCCTGACCGAAAAGAACCGCGCCCTGGCGGCGGCGCGGTACGAGAAAGCCGCCTTGCGCGGCTACGTGCCGGCGCAGGTCCTGCTCGGCGAACTCGCCTTCGAGCGCGCCAACTTCGCCGATGCCTACAAATGGCTGGCGGAGGCGGCCAAGTCGGGCTACGGGCGTCCGAAGCTCGGCCTGGCGCAGCTGACCTACAGCGGACAGGGAACCGCGCAAGACCCGACGGAGGCTGTGCGCCTGCTGATGGAGTCCCTCAACCTCCAACTTCCTCTTCTCAAGCCACGTTAGCCCACGGTTTTTCCCGATCCACAAAACCCACCTGCCCGCGCCCGGCGCCGGTTAAACCATGTCCTCACCAGTCTCACGCCGTCCATCCCCGGAAAAGCCTGCCCGCCTGCAGGATCGAATCCGCCGATTCTTTTCGGACGAAGCATGGCTCAGCCTGTTCACGTTGTTGGTGTTGCTGGGGCTGGTCGTCGGTCTTCAGCAATTTGCCAAGAAAGTTGCTACCCCGACGCTGGCGCCGCCCGGGGAAAGAAAAGGTCGCGGTATCGACGCTGGCGCCTCGGCAGCGCCCGATGCCTGCGGCCAGATCGTCGTCCAACTCGCTGAAGCCGGCACGCTTCGGCAACTGGTGGCGCTGCTGCGCCAGTTCGATGCCACGGTGATCTACGGCCCGGACGAAAACGGCGCCTTCGCCCTGCGCGCCAGCGACGTGGGCGGCGCCGTCGATGCGGCTGCCGCCGGCCGTCGCCGAGACGCCCGCGCCGTTGCCATTGCCACGGCGATGGAAAAATCGGACCTCATCGTCACGGCCAACGCCCGGGAGTGCAAGTAAGTGCCGGCGGCTTCGCAAATCGCCGATCCGGCCATTCCTGGCATGCCCGCCACCGCAGGCTTGCCTCCCATTCCGACTCGTCCCGCCGGGCAGCCTCCCCCTGCCTGCCCGATTCAGCCCACAGGTCGGGCAAGCCCCTGGGATCTTTTCGCGGGCGTCCTGACGGCCCTGGCGTTCTATGCCGAGTACATCAGCCTAGGTTCCAACCTGGGTGAGAACCTGGCTGGCGCGGGGCAGGCGAAGGCCGCCCTTGGCGCCATGCTGGTGATCGGCGCCGTGCTGGCTTGCTGCATCGGCGCGTTGTTCGGGCCGCAACCGCTGCTGGCGGGCCCGAGGGCGGCCTCGCTGCTGGTGCTTGGCGCGGGCCTGGCCTATGCGACGGAACACGCCGCCGACCTTTCGATGGCCGTGCAGACCGACACGCTGGCGGTCGCCCTCATGCTGTGTGTGTCCGCCGGTGT
>JAQGNA010000624.1 GCA_028292075.1 Rhodoferax sp.
TCGGCATGAAAAGTCCTCAGGTGTTGAGCAGCAGCTGGCTGCGCGCGTCGATGAAGGTGGCGGCGGCCTGGTCGTGCAGCGGATGGCGGCCCGCGGCGACGCGTTCCACCCCGCCGGCCCACACCGATGCAATGGCCGAGCCCCGGTGGCTGGCGAACACATGGGCCGACAGCATGTCGGCCGCGGGCATGCCGGCCAGCGCGACATGGCTGGCGTCGAGCTGTAAAAAATCGGCACGCTGCCCTGTCGCCAGGCCACCCAACGGCAGGCCGCTCGCCTGTGCGCCGCCGGCCACGGCCGCCAGCGTCATGGCGGTGGCGACATGAGGCTGCGCCGTGCTGGCCAGCACGTTGCGCTCGCGCCGCTGCAGCCGCTGGCCGTATTCAAGCAGCATCATTTCTTCGGCGGCGTTGACGGTGGCATGGCTGTCCGAACCCAGGCCCCAGGCGCCGCCGGCCGCCTGCCAGCGGGGCAGGTCGAACAAGCCGTCGCCCAGGTTGGCCTCGGTGCTGGGGCACAGGCCCGCCACAGCGCCGGTGGCGGCCGCTCGCGCGTATTCGGCTTCGCTCAGGTGGGTGGCATGCACCAGGCACCAGCGGCGGTCTACCGCGGCGTGGTCCAGCAGCCAGTCCACCGGCCTCTGGCCGCTCCAGGCCAGGCAGGCGTCCACCTCGGCGGTCTGTTCGGCGATGTGGATGTGCACCGGGGCGGAAGGGTCCATGCCGTAAAGGCCGGCCAGTGCGTCGCGCAGGCTGTCAGGAGGCACGGCGCGCAGCGAATGCGGCGCCAGGCCGAGCCGGGCGCCCTGCGCTTCGCAGGCGGGCTTCAGGCGCTGCAGCAGCCTCAGCATCGACTCGGTGCTGCGGATGAAACGCCGTTGGCCGTCGTTCGGTGGCAGACCGCCGAAACCACTGGTCTGGTAGAGCACCAGCAGCAGCGTCATGCCGATGCCGGCGGTGTCCGCGGCCCTCAGCAGTGCCAGGGCCAGTTCGGCGTCGTCGGCATACGGCTGGCCGTCCGTGTCGTGGTGCACGTAGTGGAATTCGCAGACCGCGGTGTAGCCGGCCTCGAGCATCTCGACATAGAGCCAGGTGGCGATGGCCTCCACCTCTTCGGGGCCGAGCTTCGAGGCGAAGCGGTACATCAGCGTGCGCCAGCTCCAGAAGCTGTCTTGCACACCGGCCGCGCCGGCGCGGTATTCGGTCAACCCGGCGAAGGCGCGTTGAAAGGCATGGGAATGCAGGTTGGGCAGGCCGGGGATCAATGGGCCGGCAGCCCGCGGAATGGTGTCATCGGGTGCTGACCCGGGTTGCACGCCGGTGAGCAGGCCTGTGGCGTTCCAGGTCAGCAGGACGTCGCTGGCCCAGCCGGTGGGCAGCAGCGCGTGCGGTGCAAATAGTTGCTGGTTCATGTCGATGAGGCCTCGAATCCGTCGCAGAGCCGCCCCTGGCGCACCACCCGCGGCGCGCTGCGTTGGCCGAACCAGTAGGCCAGCTCGGCCGCTTCCTTCACGTTCCACAGCACGAAGTTGGCCGGGCGCCCGACGCCGATGCTGCCATGCGATTCCTGCAGGCCCAGTGCCAGCGCGGCATGCCGTGTCACGCCGGCCAGCGCCTCCGGCACGGTCAGGCGAAACAGCGTGCAGGCCATGTTGACCATGAGGAGCAGGCTCAGCGCTGGCGAGGTGCCGGGGTTGTGGTCGGTCGACACCGCCATCGGCACGCCGGCGGCCCGCAGCGCGGCGATCGGCGGCAGCTGTGTGTCGCGCAGCGTGTACCAGGCGCCGGGCAGCAGCACCGCCACCGTGCCGGCAGCCTGCATGGCGTCGATGCCGGCCTGCGACAGGTGCTCGATGTGATCGCACGACAGCGCTCCGAAGCGCGCCGCCAGGGCCGCGCCGCCCATGTCGCTGAGCTGTTCGGCGTGGAGCTTCACCGGCAGCCCGAGCGCCTGCGCGGCACGGAACACCTGCTCGGTCTCGGCCAGCGTGAAGGCGATGCGCTCGCAAAACACATCGACGGCGTCGACCAGGCCTTCGGCATGCAGCGCGGGCAGCATCTCGCGGCAGACGAGGTCGGTGTAGTCGGCGCTGCGGCCGGCGTACTCGGGCGGCAGCGCATGCGCGCCGAGGAAGGTGGTGCGCACCGTCACGCCGTAGGCTTCGCCCAGGCGCCGGGCGACGCGCAACTGCTTGCGTTCGTGTTCCAGGGCCAGGCCGTAGCCCGACTTGATCTCGATGGCGCAGACGCCGTCGGCGAGCAACTGCTCGAGCCGCCCGGCCGCGCTGGCGAAGAGCGCGTCCTCGCTGGCCTCGCGGGTGGCGCACACGCTGGCCACGATGCCGCCGCCGGCGCGGGCCACTTCCTCGTAGCTGGCGCCGGCCAGGCGCATGGCGAATTCATTGGCACGTTGCCCGCCGTACACCAGGTGGGTGTGGCAGTCGACCAGGCCGGGTGTCACCAGCGCGCCGCCGCCGTCGAAGCGTGGCAGGCCTTCAAACCCGGCGGGCAGGGCGCTCGCTTCGCCGACCCACCGGACCAGGCCGGCTTGCACCACGATGGCAGCGTCACCGTCTGCCGACATGCCGTTCAATCCGCCGTCTGCCATGCCCTCCGCCATGCCGTCGGCCAGGGCTCCGGGCATGAGGCGCAGGTGATGCCAGACGCCATCGGCGCTGGGGTAGGAATGTTGTTTCGTCATGGTGTTCCCGTCGTCATGCCCGTTGTCATGCGTGCGGCTCGATGCGCACCGCGATCAGTGCCGCGCCGGGCGCCAGAGGCCTGAGCTCCCAGCCTGGCGCCGTGCCCTGCCACCACAGTCCGTGGCCCGCCGTGCAAAGGGCGGTTGCGCCGCCGGCCGGCGTGCATTGCCATTCACCCGCCACGGCCAGCAGCAGGCCGGCCCGCGCCGGGGCAATGTCGGCCGCGGCATGCAGCACCTGCACGTCGGCCCGGCACCGGCCCCGCCGTGTCATCACATTGAAATCGGTCGAGCTGCCGCCGAGCAGTTCGCATTGCAACGCCTCGTCGCCAGCGAAAGCAAACGGCACGAGCGGACGGTCGAGCTGGTGGTTCACGCTGTGGCCGCGCAGCTGGACGCCGTCCCCGGCCAGCAGCACGATGACCCTGTCAACGCCCGGGAACGCCGAGAACGGCCCGGCCGCCGCGATGGTGGCGATGCTCACCCGCCAGTCGAAGTCGTGCATGCCGGCGCCGGCCGGCTGGCAGGCGAGCTCGCGCGTGGTGCCGCCGCCATTCTTCCAGGGCGTGGCGGGCAGCTGGTCGGTGTTGAAGTGGGTCAATTGCATGGCAGCATGGGTGGCCAAGTCATCCACGGGTGAGCACAGCCTGCAGGAAGTTGCGCGTGCGTTCCTGCCTGGGCCGGGTGAAGATTTCCGCCGGCGGCCCGGACTCGACGATGCCGCCGCCGTCCATCACCACCACCACATCGGCCACATCGCGGGCGAATCCCATTTCATGGGTCACGACCACCATGGTCATGCCCTCGTTGGCCAGCAGCTTCATGACCTGCAGCACCTCGCCCACCAGTTCGGGATCGAGTGACGAGGTGGGTTCGTCGAACAGCATGACCTTGGGCCGCATGGCCAGCGCCCGGGCGATGGCGACCCGCTGCTTCTGGCCGCCCGAGAGGCTGGCGGGCAGCGAATCGGCCTTTTCGGCCAAGCCGACCTTTTGCAGCAGCGCCCGGGCATCGGCGTCGGCTTCGGCCACGCTCGCTCCCTTCAGCATCCGTGGGCCCAGCGTGATATTGCCCAGCACTGTGAGGTGCGGAAACAGGTTGAACGCCTGGAACACCATGCCGACGTTTTCACGCAGGGCGTTGAGCGCCGCCTCGGGCAGCGGCCGGCCTTGGTCGACCAGCGTCTGGCCGCAGATGTCGATGCGGCCTTCTTCGGCGAGCTCCAGCCCGTTGCAGCAGCGCAGAAAGGTGCTCTTGCCCGAGCCGCTGGGGCCGATCACCACCACCACCTGCGACGGCTGGATGTCGAAGTCGATGCCGCGCAGCACCACATGGTCGCCGAAGCGCTTGCCCAGCTGGCGGATGGAAATGATGGGTGCGGGTGCCGGTATAGGTGCGGTTGCGGGTGCGGGTGCACCAGCGCTTGCCGTGCGGGTCGTGCTCATTGCACCATCCCGCCGGCGCGCAGGCGCGTTTCGACATGGCGCAGCGTGAGCGCGGTCAGGCCGGTCAGCACGAAGTACATCAGGGCGATGGCCAGGTAAACCTCGAGCGAGCGGTAAGACACGCTGATGATCTTCTGCCCTTCGTGCATGAGGTCGTGGATCGTGAGCAGCGACACCAGCGCCGAGTTCTTGATGAGCGCGATGAACTCGTTGCCCAGCGGTGGCACCATGCGCACCACCGCCTGCGGCAGGATGACGGCGCGCATCGCCTGCCGGGACGACATGCCGATCGAGCGGGCGGCTTCCATCTGGCCGCGGTCCACCGACTGGATGGCGCCGCGCACGATCTCCGACACATAGGCGCCAGAGTAGATGCCCATGCCGATCACGCCGCACAGAAACGCCGGCAGCACGATGCCGAAGTGCGGCAGGCCGAAGAACAGGATGAACAGCTGCACCAGCA
>JAQGNA010000698.1 GCA_028292075.1 Rhodoferax sp.
CGTGCACCTCACCACCGCCCTCGGCGCGCTCGTGACCGGCCCGGTCGCGCTCTGGGCACGGCGCGGCCGTACCCAGCGCCCCAGGCTGCACCGAGCCTTCGGTCATGCCTGGGTCACGCTGATCCTGGCCACGGCCCTCAGCGCGCTGTTCATCCGCGACTGGACGCGGCCCAACATCGCCGGCTACAGCCCCATCCATGTGCTCATCCCGGTCACGCTGGGCATGTTGTTCCTGTCGTTCAGTCACCTGGTGCGGGGCAACATCACTGGTCACCGCAAGTTGATGCAGCGGTTGTACGTGAGTACCTGCATCGTGGCCGGTGGCTTCACGCTATTGCCCAGCCGCTACCTGGGCCACCTGCTCTGGAGCGACTGGCTCGGCCTGGTCTGACCGCCCGCCCCTGATTCCCCTCGCCCGAAAAGACCACATTCAACACGCTTACCCAGGAGTCCTCGTCATGGTCGCCCAAATCCTCCTGGCCGCCGCCATCGCCGCCGGTACGGCACGACGACTACCGTGCCGACATCCGCCGCGTCTGACAGCCCCCCAACCGCACATACACTTTCTTCTCATGAACCTTTCCGACGACGACATCGACCGCCTGGCCGTCAAACGGGCCAAGGCCAAGCTGCGCTGGTATGCCCACGCCGCCGTGTACGTGGTGGTCAATGTGTTCCTGTTCCTGGTTTCGTCGCAAGGCCTCGGGCACCGGCACTGGTCGATCTTCCCGGCTTTGGGCTGGGGCGTGGGCCTGGTGCTGCATGGCGTCTCGGTCTGGCTGGTGGGCGCGGGCAGTCACCTGCGCGAGGACATGGTCGAGAAAGAACGCCAGCGCCTGAGGCGCCGGCGCGAACGCGGCTGAGTCGGGAGCCCGCATGAACCTGCTGCGCAAACTCGGGCCACTCCCACCGAACGCCGATCCGCGGCCCGTGGTCGATTGGATCGAGATGCTGCGCCATTACCTGCACACGTTGGCGCTCTGCTTCGCCATCTCGGCGATCTTCTGGTTCCTGAAACCGGAAAAGCCCTACATCGTGCCGCTGGTCTACTCCTTGTGGATCGGCACCATCACGTGGCTGGGCATCGACTTCGGCCGCCTGCTGATGCGTCCAGATCCGCGCACGGGATGGCCGCATGGTTTGCCAGGCCTGATGCTGGTGGCTGGCAGCATCGTGATGGGCTACATCCTGGGCACGTTGGCCGGAGATGCCTGCTTCGGCTGGTCTTCATGGGAGCGCGGAGCGCCAGACCAGCGTACCTCGATCATTGTCACCGTGCTGGCCGGTACGGGTGCGAGCTACTACTTTTTCGCCCAATCCCGCAGCGCCTTCCTGCACGGCAAGATGGAAGAGGTCCAGCGCCAGAGCGCCGAGGCGCAGCTCAAGCTGCTCCAAACCCAGCTCGAGCCACACATGCTGTTCAACACGCTGGCCAACCTGCGCGTGCTGATCGGCCAGGACCCGGCCGCGGCCCAAGAAATGCTGGACCGCCTGATCGCCTTCCTGCGCGCCACGCTGCTCGCTTCGCGCACCACCACGCACCCGCTATCGGCGGAGTTCGAGCGGCTGCGCGACTACCTCGAGCTCATGGCGATCCGCATGGGCCCGCGCCTGCAGTACACGCTGGACCTGCCCGAGGCGCTGGCGGGGCTGCCGGTGCCCACGCTGCTGTTGCAGCCGCTGGTGGAGAACGCCATCAGGCACGGGCTGGAGCCCAAGGTCGGGGGCGGCCGCATCTCCGTCGCGGTGCGGCGCAACGACGCCGACCTTGTGTTGACCGTGACCGACAACGGCGCCGGGCTGCCCGAGGCGTCCACCGCCGGCGGCACGGTGAGCGGGAACACCAGTGGCGGCTTCGGCCTCACGCAGGTGCGCGAGCGCCTGGCCACGGCCTACGGCGCGGACTCGCGCTTTGCGTTCGGCCCCGGCCCCAACGGCGGTGCCGAGGCCACCATCACCCTGCCCTGCACGCCATGAACACGACCATGACCACCACCGCCCTGATCGCCGAGGACGAGCCCCTGCTGGCCCAGGCGCTGCAGACCGCGCTGGCCCGCGCCTGGCCCGAACTGCGGATCGTCGCCAGTGTGGGCGATGGCCTGTCGGCGGTGACCCAGGCGCTGGCGCTGGCGCCGCAGGTGCTGTTCTTCGACATCCGCATGCCCGGCCAAAGCGGGCTGGACGCCGCCGCCGCGCTGGCCGATGGCTGGCCGACAGGCCTCGGCGCACCGTCCTTCCCAGCGCTGGTGTTTGTCACCGCCTACGACCAGTACGCGGTGCAGGCCTTCGAGGCGCAGGCGCTGGATTACGTGCTCAAGCCGATCCAGGCAGTGCGCCTGGAAAAGACCGTTGAAAAACTCCGTCGTGCGCTGGCGGTGGCGACGCCCAACGCGATGGAAATGGAGGCGCACATGGCACGCACCATGGCGCAGCTGCGACAGGTGCTGGCCGCTACAGCGCCCATGCCAACCCGCGCCCTGCGCCATGTCCAGGTCAGCGTGGGCGCTCAGATCCGACTGATTTCCGTGCAGGAAGTCGTGTGTTTCGAGGCGGCCGACAAGTACGTGCGCGTGCTCACCGCCAACCATGAATACCTCATCCGTACGCCGCTGAAGGAACTGCTGGCCCAGCTCGATCCCCAGACGTTCTGGCAGGTGCACCGCGGCGCCCTGGTGCGTGTGGATGCGATCGAAAGTGTCCAGCGCGACGGCCACGGCAAGCTGCAGTTGCGCCTGCGCGGCCGCAGCGAAACCCTGGCGGTCAGTCGTCTCTATGCCGACCTGTTCAGGGCCATGTAGCGACCCTTTCCGCCTCGCCCTCAGGACGTGGCCGCCTGCAGGTCCACCGCACGCTGCCGCAGCGATGCGTCCTCGCGCAGCTTGAACTTGGCGACGCGGTGCGTCGGCGTGTGCGGCAAGGCGTCGACCATGGCCACATAGCGCGGCACCTTGATCGCGGCCAGGCGATCACGGCACCACTGGGCGATGTCTTCGGCCGTGGCCTGCTGGCCGGGGCGCAGCACCACGGCGACCAGGATGTCGTCCTCGCCCAGCTCGGACGGCACCGGAATGGCGGCCGCCTCCAGCACCGCCGGATGGTTGCCCACCACCCGGTCGAGTTCGGCGCCCGAGATGTTTTCGCCGCGTTTTCGTATGATGTCCTTCTTGCGCGCGACGAACCAGAAATAGTGGTCCGCGTCCACGTAGGCCAGGTCGCCGGTCAGGAACCAGCCGTCGCGGAACGCGGCACGGGTCTGCGCCTCGTCGCGGAAGTAGCCCTGCATGACGATGGGGGTGCGCACCACCAGTTCGCCGATCTCACCAGCGGGCAAAAAGCGGCCGTCTTCGTCGGCGATGCGCAGGGTGGCCAATTGCACCGACGGGTCGGGGTGCTCGCTCGGCCGCCCCATGCTGCCGACCTTGTGCGGGCCGGGGAACGGGTTGTTGAGCGCGCCGGGAATCTCCGACATGCCGTAGCCCTCGATCAACGTGGGCACGCCGAACTCCTGCTGGTAGACGCGGTAGGTTTCGGCGTCGAAGGGCGCGCCGTAGATCTTGCGCAGCTGGTGGCCGGGCACGAATTCGCTGCGCGGGCGGCGCATCAGGATGGCGCTGGCCGCGGCGATGGTGTTCACCTCGGTGGCGCGGGTCTCCATCACCACGCGCCAGAAACGCGAGGCCGAAAACTTCGGCTCGAGAATCAGCGTGGCGCCCGCGGCCAGCGCGCCGCCCAGCGAGTAGAAGATGGCATTGACGTGGAACAGCGGCAGCACGCACAACAGGCGGTCGTCCGCCTGGAGGAACATGCGGGCCACGAAGCCTTCACCCGCCGTCACCAGGCTGCGCTGGCTGTGCATCACGCCCTTCGGGAAGCCGGTCGTCCCCGAGGTGTAGATGAAGACGCAGGTGGCGTCGGGGTCTTCGGCCCGCGTCGGCAGACTGCCACACCGGGCTTTCGCCAGCTGCGACAGCACCGGCAGCAAGTCGTCGCCGCCCTCGGCGGGTTCGTTGAGCATCAGCCAGGGTGCCGCCGCGAAATCCGCGCAGGCGGCCCTCACCGTGGGCAACGCGGTCGGCGAGCACACCACGCCGGACACGTCCGCATGATTCAGCACGTACCGGGCTTCGGCCACGCCGTAGTCCGGGTTCACCGGCACCATGACGGCACCGAGCCTGGCCAGC
>JAQGNA010000706.1 GCA_028292075.1 Rhodoferax sp.
CAGAGAAGCCCGGCGACATCGCCCTGGCCCAGCGGTCCAAGGCGCAGCTCGACGCCTCGCGCTCCACCACGCCGCGCGCCTGATCCGGCCGTGGCCGGTAACAGCGCGCGGGCAGAGCCACCAGCTACAGCGGCCGCCGTCGGGCGAACCGCACCACCGTCACGCCGGCACGCGCCTGCCGTGTGGACGGCATGACCAGCACGCAGTCGTCGTAGGGCGTGGCCACGGGTTCGCCGTCGTTGTCGCCGATCACGGTGCCGGCGGTGGTGATCACCTCCAGGCCGGTGAATGGCTGGTTGAAGCGAAAGCCGGCGCTGCGGGCGACCACCGGTCCGGTCACCTCGAGCGCCCATTGACGCGGCGCGTCGGGCAGGGCCCAACCGGGCAGCGCCTGCTGCAAGGCGTCGGCGTCGAATGTGCCAGCGGCCTGCATAAAACGCAGGCACTGGTCCTGGGCCACGCCGCGGCTGGCCGGATCGCCATGGAAGCCGCATTCGATCAGCAGCGAGCGGGTGCCGTTGTCGCCGTGCGCTTCGCCCTCGCCATCGCCCTCGCCGTCGCTTTCGCCGAAGCGGCCGAAGTCGCGCATGCGCACGCCGTCCAGGTGACCCGCGTCCACCACCACATGTTCCGGCGAGCGCATGGCCCGGGCCAGCGCCAAGTTGCGCGGCGCCGGGCCGGTGAGTGACAGCGGCGGGCTGGGTTCGTGCATGGAATGCAGGTCCAGCAGCCAGTCCGCCGCCTCGACGAAGGGGCGCAGGGCCGCGGCGCGCCGGCGTTCCTGTGTGCCGCCCTGGGCCATGCGCTCGGGCATCCATTGGCGGTTCAGGTCTTCGTCGACGAAGCGCGATGCATCGTGGTTCCGCGGATCGAAGCGGTCGAAAGCGGCCAGGTTGCAGAACGCCAACGTCAGGCTGCCGCGCGCCGGGCGCACGCCGGCTTCAAGCAGGCCTTTCAGCGCCCAGGCGCCGCACAGCTCGTTGCCGTGAACCAGCGCGGTGACCATGACGCGGCGCCCGGGCTGGCCCGAATCGAAGTGCCAGACGCCTTCGACGCCGGTGTTGCCGGAGCGCCAGGCTGCGATGTCTGGCGCTGGCAGGTCGAAGGCCCTGGCCGTTGAATTCTGGGAGGTCATGCCGTTCACTCCCTGATGTTGGCGAATTCGACGATCTTGCGGTACTTGGCGGTTTCGTCCTGCATGAAGCGCGCCACGTCGCGGCCGTTGCCGGCGGGCGCCACGGTGGAACTGGTGGCCTCCAGCTTGCGGCGGAAGTCGGGCGACTGCAGGCTGTCGTCCAATGCCTTGCGGAGCCGCGCAGTGATCGGCTCCGGCAGCCTGGCCGGCGCCATGAGCGCAAACCACACACTGATGTCCATGCCCTTGAGCAAGGGCGTCTCGGCCAGCGCCGGAATGTCGGGCGTGATGGCCGAACGTTTTGTCTCGGTGGTGCCCAACGCGACCACCTTGCCGCTGCGGATGTGCGGCAGGCCGCTGGAGAGCACGAACATGCCGAAGTCGATGTTGCCGCCGAGCAGGTCGTTGGTCAGCGGGGCGACGCCGCGGTAGGGAATGTGCGTCATGAACACGCCGGCCTGCTGCTTGACCATTTCGCCCGCCAAATGCAGTGACGTGCCGACCCCCGAGCTGCCGTAGCTGTACTGCCCGGGTTTCTTCTTGACCGCGTCGATGAATTGGGCCACCGACTTCACGCCCGAGGTGGTGGAGGCCACCAGCACCAGCGGCTGCGAGGCGATGAGGCCGATCGGCGTGAAGTCCTTCAGCTCGTATTTCGTGGCCGGCGTGACCAGCCGGCTGATGGCGATCTCGTTGTTCGCGCCCACCAGCAAGGTGTAGCCGTCGGGTGCGGCATTGGCCACCTTCTGCGCGCCGATGGCACCGCCGGCGCCGCCCACGTTGTCGATCACCACGGGCACACCGAGGCGGGTGGACAGCTCGGTGGCGAGCGTGCGGCCGGTCAGGTCGGTCGAGCCGCCCGGCGGGTAGCCCACCACGATGGTGATCGGACGTGTCGGCCAGGCCGGCGTCTGCGCGGCGGCGGGCAAAAGCGCGGTGGCCGCCAGGGCGGCCAGGCCGAGGGCGAGGGGAGGAATGAGGCGGCGCATGCGAAGTTCCTGGGGAGAGGGATGACGGCCGATTGTGGAGATGCCGCAGCCCGTGGCCGGTGCCGAAACGGCACGGCGCCGTGCCAAGTGGGGTGATGGGCGGATACTGGTGGTCGGCGGGTGCCAGCGCCCCGGGCGGTCAGCGCGCCAGGGCCAGCCAGACCGCCTCGGCGAATGCGCCCAGGCGCCGCTTCGGCCGGTAAAGCCGCACGTCGAAGCGGATTTCCATGCTTTTGTCACCGGCCGGGGCGAGCCGGCCGGCCTGGCAGTCGGCCCGCACCATCGACCACGGCAGCCAGGCCACGCCGATGCCCTTGAGCGCGTATTCGTATTGCGCGTCGGCCGAGTCGATCTCGATGCGGCGCTGCAGGCGGGGCGCCAGCCGGTTGTTGGCCAGGTGGTCTTCCACCAGCCGCCCCAGGGCCAGGGTTTGCGCATAGGCCAGGTAGGGCACCGGCTCGGCGTCGGTGAATCGGTAGATCGGCGCACCGCGCACGTCCGCGCGGGCCACCGGCACCAGGCGGTCGCTGGCCACGGTGACGTGGGTGAAGCGCCGGGCGTCCAGCGCCAGCGACAGCGCCGGGTGGTGGTAGACCAGCGAGAAGTCGGCCTCGTTCTGCTCTAGCAGGC